>PXAW01000145.1 GCA_003567055.1 Hyphomicrobiales bacterium | reverse complement strand
GATGGATCCCGAGCGCCATACCTGCACCTGGCGGGGCGAGCCGGTGACGCTGACGGTGACGGAATTCCTCATCCTGCAGGCGCTGGCACAGCGCCCCGGCGTGGTGAAGTCGCGCAACGCCTTGATGGATGCGGCTTACGACGACCAGGTCTATGTGGATGATCGCACCATCGACAGCCACATCAAGCGCCTGCGCAAGAAGTTCAAGGTGGTCGATACGAATTTCGACATGATCGAGACGCTCTACGGAGTCGGCTACAGGTTCCGCGAGACCTGATCAGCCGCGACTTCGTGCGTGAGAGGACAAACCCGTGGATGCGCGCCGCGCCAAGGCCGACGATCCGGAGCTGCTCCGGCATGCTTCGGAAGACGCTTCCGGAGCTGACGACGCTTCCGGCGCGGAAAACGATCCGCGCGTCGAGAAAGCCGGCGCGCATGCGCGTTCGGGGCGGAGCATGCGCGCGCGCCTCGCCCATGGGCGGGGGATCTGGCGGGGCGTCTGGCGCGGCATCCTGCGCGAAATCGGGCTGCGCGCCTCCTCCAGCCTCACCCGCCGCATCATCGTGCTCAATATCGGCGGGCTGGTGGCGCTGCTCGTCGGCTTTCTCTATCTCAACCAGTTCCGCGAGGGGCTGATCGAGGCGCGGGTGCAGAGCCTGATGACGCAGGGCGAGATCATCGCCGGCGCCATCGCCGCTTCGGCCACGGGGGAGATCGACACCATCAAGATCGACCCGGATGCGCTGTTGCAGATGCAGCTCGGCGAAACTTCGGGGCTCGGCGAGGACATGTTCTCGCCGCTGGAATTCTCGATCAATCCCGAACGCGTCGCACCTCTGCTGCGCCGGCTGATCACGCCGACGGGGACGCGTGCGCGGGTCTATGACCGCGATTCGATGCTGATCCTCGATTCGCGGGCGCTGTATACGCGCGGCGATGTGCTGCGGCTCGAACTGCCGCCGCTCGACAAGCCGGAAACGGCCTTTCTGCAACGCGCCTGGAACTGGGCGCGCAGTCTCTTCGTGACGGAACGGCCGCCGCTGATCGAGACGATCGGCCCGACCAGCGGGCGCGTCTTTCCCGAGGTGCAGCAGGCTCTGGGCGGACAGGCGGCGAATGTGGTGCGCATCAATCCCGCCGGCGAGACCATCGTCTCGGTGGCGGTGCCGATCCAGCGCCAGCGCACCGTGCGCGGCGCGCTTTTGCTCTCCACCCAGGGCGGCGATATCGATGCCATCATCGCCTCCGAGCGTTTCGCCCTGCTGCAGGTCTTCCTCGTCGCCGCCTCGGTGATGCTGGTGCTCTCCTTCCTTCTGGCCAATGCCATTGCCGGGCCGGTGCGGCGCCTCGCCGAAGCGGCGGAACGGGTCCGGCGGGGGATCAAGTCGCGTCAGGAAATCCCGGATTTCAGCTATCGCGCCGACGAGATCGGCCATCTTTCCGGCGCCCTGCGCGACATGACGCAGGCGCTCTACAAGCGCATCGACGCGATCGAGAGCTTCGCAGCCGATGTGGCGCATGAATTGAAGAACCCGCTCACCTCCCTGCGCAGCGCCGTCGAGACGCTGCCGCTGGCGCGCAACGCGGATTCCCGCGCGCGGCTGCTCGAGGTGATCCAGCACGACGTGCGCCGGCTCGACCGGCTGATCAGCGATATCTCGGACGCCTCGCGCCTCGATGCCGAACTCGCGCGCTCCGAGGCGGCGCCGGTGGACATGGTACGTCTCACCGAGGCCGTGGTTGCGGTGGCCAATGACGTGCGCGATCGCGATGAGGCGGCCATCGTCATGGAGGTGATCGCGCCGCAAAGCGACGCCGAATCCCGCGAGAGCGCCAGGGTCGTCACGCGCAAGACACCCAGCCGCAAGGCCGGTGACGCGATCACCTCGGATGGCCAGGAGACCGGCGGCGAGGCGAAACGCGACGAGGCGACCGCGCCCTATATCGTGCACGGCCATGACAGCCGTCTCGGCCAGGTCCTGCGCAATCTCGTCGACAATGCCCGCTCCTTCTCGCCGCCGGATGCGGAGGTGCGCGTGCGCCTGGCCCGCCGTGACGGTCATGTGGTGCTGATCGTCGATGATGACGGGCCCGGCATCCCCGAACATGCCCTCGAGCGGGTCTTTGAGCGGTTCTATACCGACCGGCCCGAGCAGGGTTTCGGCCAGAATTCCGGGCTCGGCCTGTCGATCTCGCAGCAGATCGTGCAGGTGCATCGCGGCTCCATCACCGCGCAGAACCGCTACGGCCCGCCCCGCGCGGATGGCAGCCGCCCGGTCCTCGGCGCGCGCTTCACCGTGACCCTGCCGGCGGCCTCCTGAGATGAGCGGCGGCGTGGGGGAAGCGGATACCGTGCACGCCACCGCCCTCGTGATCGGCGAAGGCGCGGTTCTCCTGCGCGGTGAAGCCGGCGCCGGCAAGACGCGCCTGGCACTCGCGCTGATCGACCAGGCGCGAGGCGAGGGGCGTTTCGCCCGGCTCGTCGCCGATGACCGCGTGCGGCTGCGGGCGCGCCACGGGCGTCTCATCGTCTGCGTGCCGGAGGCGATTGCCGGGCATGCGGAAATGCGCGGCGCCGGCATCGCGACCGGGCTCGCCTTTCTGCCTGCCGCGCGGCTGCGTCTCGTCGTCGATCTCGATCCGGACGCGCCCCGCCATCCGCCCGACGGCGCAGGCAGCGTCACATTGTGCGGAATCACGGTTGCGCATTTGCGGCTTCGGCGGGAAGATGCCCTTCGACCGATCGGATTGATCGCCGCGCGCGATTTTTCCCGAAATGCCTTCTTGGAATGATGAAAAACTTGTCGCATTCTGCTTGCACTTCGCCTCGCACTGCACAAAATAGCGGCTTCGCTCAACCGGGCGCCGGAAACGAGACGATATGATTGGAATGGTGCTCGTCACACATGGCCGACTGGCGACGGAATTCCGCGCCGCGCTGGAGCATGTCGTGGGACCTCAGCAGCAGATCGAGACGATCACGATCGGCCCCGAGGATGATATGGAGATCCGCCGCGCGGATATTCTCGATGCCGTGGCCCGGGTCGAGAGCGGCGACGGTGTCGTGGTGCTGACCGACATGTTCGGCGGCACGCCGTCGAATCTCGCCCTGTCCTGCATGACGGGACGGCAGGTCGAGGTGGTGGCCGGGATCAATCTGCCCATGCTGATCAAGCTCGCGAGCGTACGCGATTGCGAGCCGCTCGCCGATGCCGTATTGCACGCTCAGGAAGCGGGGCGAAAATATATCAACGTCGCCTCGCAGGTGCTGGCGGGCAAATGATCCCGATGCGACGACCGGATTGCGGGGTACGGGCATGAACGAAGATCGGCAGGAGACGCGGTGCGACGCAGAGCCGGAGGATGCGGCCTATTCCTTCGAGGAAATCGGCCCGCATGCCCGCCGCCTGCCCGTCGTCAACCGCAAGGGTCTGCATGCCCGCGCCTCGGCAAAATTCGTGCAGCTCGTCGAGCAATACGAGGCCACGGTCACGGTGAGCCGGTGCGGGGAGAGCGTGG
Organism: Hyphomicrobiales bacterium; assembly: GCA_003567055.1. Taxonomy (GTDB): domain Bacteria; phylum Pseudomonadota; class Alphaproteobacteria; order Rhizobiales; family Beijerinckiaceae; genus Saliniramus. The sequence goes on along the minus strand of PXAW01000145.1, from coordinate 3,232 downwards.
GCGGGCGCTCGATCATGGGGCTTCTCACCCTCGCCGCGGCGCGCGGCACCAGCATCGACGTCGCCTGCGAAGGGCCGCAGGCGCAGGAGGTCATGGAGGCGCTCACCGCGCTTCTGGCCAGCCGCTTCGGCGAGATCGAATAGGCGCGTCGCCCTGCGCATGCGTGCGCAGGCAAAGGGAGGAGATGGCGCATCCGGTTTTCGCCGTTGTGTCCCTTTACCTGTCCGCGCAGGCGTTCCAAGAAGGGCCGCCTCGCAGGTGATCGCAAGGCGATCATCGCAGATGACGATTTTCAGGGAGTGAACCGATGAGCATCGAACGTATCGAACCCGGCCCGCGCATGAGCATGGCCGTCGTCCATGGCGACACGGTCTATACCGCCGGACAGGTGGCGCGCGAGAAGGCCGGCGCCTCGGTGACCGAGCAGACGCAGGAAATCCTGCAGATCATCGACGCAATTCTGGCCAAGGCCGGCACCGACAAGACGAAGCTCCTCTCGGCCAGCATCTGGATCTCCGACATGAACACGTTCCAGGAGATGAATGCGGTCTGGGATGCCTGGGTGGCTCCGGGCTGTGCGCCGGCGCGCGCCACGGTCGAAGCGAAGCTCGCAGCGCCGCAATATACGGTCGAGATCGCGGTGATCGCCGCGAAATGAGGCGCAGCCATGTTCCGGCCCCTGGCGTAAAAGCCGTCCGAGAGCCTTGACGCGCGGGCCGGGATGAGGCAAGAGAGCCTCCGAATTCGGCCGGGCGAAAACCCGGCCCTTTGCGTTTTGCGGCACGGGCCGCACGCTTCATCAAGAGGATGGATCATGGCCAAGGCTGCGACGATCAAGATCAAGCTGCTCTCGACGGCAGATACGGGCTTCTTCTACGTCACAAAGAAGAACACCCGCACGATGACGGACAAGCTCTCCAAGAAGAAGTATGACCCCGTCGCCAAGAAGCACGTGGAATTCAAGGAAGCCAAGATCAAGTGAGGCTGCGGGCGCGATCCGCGTCCGGCGTCACCATCATGGATCGGGAAGGGGCGCCTCTCGCGCGGGAGGCGCCCTTTCTGCGTTGTCGCATCGCCTCGGCACCGATGATCGCCCCCTGTGGCTATTGAAGGCGTGCGCATCAGGACCGATATGCATCTGAGACACGCTCCTGCCGTTCAAGAAGGGACCCCGCCACGATGACCCATCCGCCGCTTCGCTCCGCACTCGCCGCCGATACCCTCCCGTCGCAGCGGGTGCACGCACCAGCAGAAGCCATGGCGAAGCAGGCCGGGCGCGATCTGGGCGATCTGCCGGAATGGAATCTCGCCGATCTCTATCCCGGCATGGATTCCCCGGCCTTCACCGGCGATATGGAGAAGGCGGCGAAGGGCTGTGCGGCGTTCCAGGAGAAATGGCGCGGCAAGCTCGACGGGCTCGCGCGCGGCGAAAATGCCGCGCAGGCGCTGCATGACGTGATCGCCGAATACGAGGTGATCGAGGATCTGCTCGGGCGGCTGATGTCTTATGCCGGGCTCGTCTATTCCGGCGACACCACCGATCCCGCGCGCGCCAAGTTCTACGGCGACACGCAGGAGCGGCTGACGAGCGCCTCGAGCGATCTGCTGTTCTTCACGCTGGAGATGAACCGTCTCGACGATACCCTCATCGATGGCCTGATCGAACAGGCGCCCCTGTCGCATTATCGCCCCTGGATCGAGGATCTGCGCCGCGACAAGCCCTATCAGCTCGACGACCGGATCGAGCAGCTCTTCCACGAAAAATCCGTCACCGGGCGCGGTGCCTGGAACCGGCTGTTCGACGAGACGATTTCATCGCTGCGCTTCGATGTCGGGGGGGAGAGCCTGCCGATCGAGCCGACGCTCAATCGCATGCTCGATACCGACGAGACGGTGCGCAAGGAAGCCGCGCAGGCGCTTTCGACCACGTTCCGCGAGAATCTGCGCAGCTTCGCCCTGATCACCAACACGCTCGCCAAGGACAAGGAAATCTCCGATCGCTGGCGCGGCTTTGCGGATGTGGCCGATTCGCGCCACCTCGCAAACCGGGTCGAGCGCGAGACGGTGGATGCGCTCGTCGCCGCCGTGCGCGAGGCCTATCCGCGCCTGTCGCATCGCTATTATGCGATGAAGGCGAAATGGTTCGGCAAGGACAAGCTGGATTTCTGGGATCGCAACGCGCCGCTGCCGAAAGTGCCGCAGCCGGTGATCGGCTGGAATGAGGCCCGCGAGATGGTGCTCTCGGCCTATGGCGAATTCTCGCCGCGCATGGCCGAGATCGCGCAGCGCTTCTTTGACGAAAGCTGGATCGACGCGCCGACCCGCCCCGGCAAGGCGCCCGGCGCCTTCGCGCATCCGACAGTGCCCTCGGCGCATCCCTATGTGCTGCTCAATTACCAGGGCAAGCCGCGCGACGTGATGACGCTCGCGCATGAGCTCGGCCACGGCGTGCACCAGGTGCTGGCTGCGCCCAACGGTGCCCTGATGGCGCCGACGCCGCTGACGCTGGCGGAAACCGCGAGCGTCTTCGGCGAGATGCTCACCTTCCGCCGCCTGCTCGACAACACCACCGATCCCGTCCAGCGCAAGGCCATGCTGGCCCAGAAGGTCGAGGACATGCTCAATACGGTGGTGCGCCAGATCGCGTTCTACTCCTTCGAGCGCAAGGTGCATCTGGAACGCCGCAAGGGCGAGCTCACAGCCGAGCAGCTTTGTGAATTGTGGATGTCGGTGCAGGCGGAATCACTCGGTCCGGCAATCCGGTTCTCGGAGGGTTATGAGACCTGGTGGACCTATATCCCCCATTTCGTCCATTCGCCCTTCTACGTCTATGCCTATGCCTTCGGTGATTGTCTCGTGAACTCGCTCTACGGCGTCTACGAGAATTCCTCGGACGGTTTCGTCGAACGTTATTTCGCGCTGCTCTCCGCAGGCGGTGCGAAGCCTTACGGCGAATTGCTGGAGCCGTTCGGTCTCGACGCGCGCGATCCCGCCTTCTGGCAGATCGGGCTCGGCATGATCGCACGCCTGATCGACGAGCTCGAAGCCCTCGATGCGCAGAGCTGAGCGTTCGGGGAGCCCCTCGGCTCTCAGCTCTCCGCCCGCAACGGCCGGGTCATCAGGGCGTCCATGGCGGTCTCGATGGTGAGGCGGCCATCGGTGAGGGCGGCGACGGCCTCGGCGATGGGCATTTCGATGCCGCGTGCGCGGGCGAGCGAGACGAGCACCGCCG
>PXAW01000050.1 GCA_003567055.1 Hyphomicrobiales bacterium | reverse complement strand
TGGCGAGCGCCTCGGCAACGCTGCAATTCTTCTCCGGCGCCCGTTCCCCGAAGACGGCGACACTGTCCAAGATATTCTGGGTCAATCTCGCCGTGATCCCCGCCTGCATCATCGTGGGCGGCATGCTCGGCGCCCTCGATCCGCCGGCAGCGCTGACGGTGGCGCCTGCTGCCGTGGCGCTTCTGATCGCGACCTACATGGCGGGATTGTTCTTCCAGCTCGTCGCCCTCGTGCGCGCCTCGGCCGTGGTGGTAGGCCTCGCCTTCTGCGCCGAACCGGTGGTCGCGACCGCCGCCTCGGCGATCCTGCTCGGCGAGCGGCTCGTGCCCCTGCAATTCCTCGGCGGCGCCCTTGTCGTCGGCGCCGTCGCCACCAATGTGCTCATGGAGAACCGGCGCAGCCGTGCGCTTGCCACGCGCCGCGCCCTGACGGAGTAAGATGCATGACCGACCAGAACACGGGACAGCCTGCCGCCGGACGCCGCCCGGAGCCCTTGCCGCTGACGGTCCTCACCGGCTTCCTCGGTTCCGGCAAGACGACGCTGCTCAACCGCATCCTCACCGACCCCGCCATGTCCGATACCGTGGTGATCGTCAACGAATTCGGCGAGATCGGGCTCGATCACATGCTGGTCGAGACGGTGGATGAGGGCATGATCCTGCTCTCGGCAGGCTGCCTGTGCTGCTCGGTGCGCGGCGATCTGATCCACACGCTCGAAGATCTGCTGCGCAAGCGCGACAATGACCGCATCATGCCCTTCAAGCGCGTGATCATCGAGACCACGGGCCTCGCCGATCCGGCGCCGATCCTGCATGCGGTGCTCTACCACCCCTATCTCTCGATGCGCTTTGCCGTGCAGGGCGTCGTCACCGTGGTCGATGCCATGGCGGGCGCGGCGACGCTGGACGCGCATGAGGAAGCCGTACGCCAGGCTGCGATGGCGGACCGGCTGGTTCTTAGCAAGACGGATCTGTCCGATTCCGGAGCGGTCGCGGCGCTCACCGCACGCTTGCGCCAGCTCAATCCCGGTGCCGCGATCCTCGATGCCGGGGATGCGCTCGATCTCGAAAGCATGGTGATGTCGGGCTTGTTCGACACGCAGGGCAAGATCGGCGATGTCGCGACATGGCTTTCAGCCGAAGCCATCGCCGAGGCGGAAGATGCCGCGCACCGGCGCCAGCATGCTCATGATCACGGACATGGACATGATCATGGGCATGATCACGGCCACGCGCATGGCCACGCGCATGGCCACGACGGACATCACCACCACCATCACGACGTCAACCGCCACGACGCCTCGATCCGGGCCTTCTGCCTGACGAGCGACGCGCCGGTGCCCCAGCGCAGCCTCGATCTCTTCCTCGATCTCCTGCGGGCGAGCCACGGCGCCAAGCTGCTGCGCGTCAAGGGAATCGTCTGTATTGCCGAAGATCCCGATCATCCCGTCGTGCTGCATGGCGTACAGCATGTCGTGCACGTCCCCGCCATTCTCGATGCCTGGCCCGACGATGCCGACCGGCGCACCCGGCTCGTCTTCATCGTCAAGGATCTCGGCCGCGACGAGGTCGAAGCACTGTGGCAGGCCTTTCTCGGCCAGCCGGGCATCGACCGCCCGGATGCACAAGCCCTCGCCGACAATCCGCTGCGGGTCGCCTGGGGCGGATGAGGGCGCCGGCCATTCACGAAAGCGGGGCCGGAGGCGTGGCATCCGGCTCCATCCTACTTTAACTCTCTGTTAACCTTAACGAAAGCTTACCGGCCACCGGCACCTCACCCTACGTCATTGCGGTATGGTTCTTGAACCGTGAACGCCCATGGACACGCACATGCGCTGATTGTTCTGTTTCGAAACAGGACGGGCAGGCGACATGCAGAAAGCGGGAGGCGATCATGGTGGCACCCATGTGGGCACGTTCGAATCAGGCGGCATCGGAGGCAATGCGTTCGGGGCCGCATGGCGCGCGCGGCGCGGTCTTCGATCCCGACAGGCATGCCGGAGAGGATATGGCCGGGTTCCGCCTCTGCCTGCTCCCGGCCCGGCAGGCGGAGGGCCTGTGCACGGCGTGGCGTCAGGTCGAATCGCGGGCGCTCGTTTCCGACCCCTTCCTGCATCCGCTCTGGCTCGCCGCAGCCGCCCGCCACGACAGCGGCCTGCGCGATCTGCAGATCCTGACCGTCTGGCGCGCCGGGACCTTGTGTGGCCTGTTCCCGCTGCGCGCGACGAACGGTTTCCTGACGCGCAGCTGGCAGATACCGCGCCTGCATCCGGCCGCGACCGGCGCGCCCTTCCTTCTGCGCGAGGAGGCCGAACAGGTCTTCGCAGCCGCCTGCATGATGCTCGGCACGCGCGCGACGACGCTGCAGTTCGATCTCCCGCAGACAGCCTCGGCTTTTGCAGCGCTGGTCAGAAACCAGAGCAGCGGACGGGCTGCGCGATTGCGCGAGGGTGCGCTGTACCAGCCCGCCCTGCGGTCCAGAGCGACCGTAGCCGGACCGGAGATGATCGCAACGCTCACGTTCCAGCGCAGCAGCGACGCCGCTTCCCTGCGGTCCGGCGTGGAGCATCTGCTCGATTGTGATGCCCGCGCAGCCGCGCGTCAGCGGCGCCCTGCCCTGCTTCAGGATGTCGGTACCGTCAACGCCATCCGCGCGGCCAGCCGCGCCATGGCGGATGACAAGAGTTGTCAGGTGGCGCTGCTGCGCAATGGGGAGGATGTTCTGGCTGCCGCGCTGGTGCTGTTTGCCCATGGCCGCGCGGTGATCTGGCATGAAGCGACCCATCCCGCACATCCGGGTGCGGCGATGCTCCTGCACGAGCGCCTCGCAGCTGCGCTTGCACGCCGCCGTGACAAGCCGGAACTGGCCGTTACCGGAAATGGTCTCCGGGGCTGGCGCAACTGCCGGCTGCGTCTCACCGCCCGGCATGATTTTCTCGGCGGGTTCGCCCGTCGCCGTGACGCGTCACCGGATGCCGCTGACACGCATCAGCTGATCCGCCGCGCGGGGCGGACCGGGGGAAATCCCGGGCACAACGCCGCGCCCTCCGCCAGGCCGGCGGGCGCCACCGCCCCGTCCTCGCGTCGCGCCTCCTGAGGCAGTGCAGCGTCTGAGGCCGGCCCTCAGGCGCCTTCCGGTCCGGCGCCCTGTGGCGCCGGCGTCGGGCTGCCGCGCCTGCGCAGCCACATGATCATCGGCGTGATCCAGATCAGGAGCGTCACCACGCCGAGCCCCGCCGCGATCGGGCGTCCGAAGAAGGCGAGGAGCTCGCCGTCGCTGCGGATCATGGTGGTGATGAAATGCTGCTCGACCATGCCGCCCAGGACGATTCCGAGAATGCACGGCGCCACCGGTATGCCGTTGTCTTCCATGAAGAAGCCAAGAATGCCGAAAGCCAGCATGATGCCGATATTGAACACGGCGTTGTTGGTGGCGAAGGCGCCGACCATGCAGAAGGCGAGGATCACCGGCATGATGATCCGGCGCGGCACGCGCAACAACTGCCTGCCCGCCCTGATCGCCAGATAGCCGAGCGGTATCATGATCAGATTGGCCAGAATGAAGATCAGGAAGATGGCATAGATGTTCTGGGGGTTGAAGATGAACAGGGTCGGCCCCGGATTGAGCCCCTTGACGAAGAGCACCCCGATCACGATCGCGGTGATCGTGTCGCCGGGAATGCCGAAGACCAGAGCCGGCACCCAGGCCGACCCCACCGCCGCATTGTTGGCCGAGGTTGCCTCGACGATACCCTCCACATGGCCCGTGCCGTATTTCTCCTTGTTCTTCGAGAAGCGGCGGCTCACGGCATAGGCGATCCAGGCGGCGAGATCGGCACCTGCACCGGGCAGCGCACCGACACCCACCCCGACGACATTGCCGCGGATCTGCTGGCGCCAGTAGGTGCGCAGCATCGTCCCCCAGCCGCGCAGGGGATTGCCGATCGGCACTTGCGGCACGGGCAGGTTCCGCGCCCCGCCGGCGGCGTTGCGCAGGATTTCGGACACCGCGAAAAGACCGATCATCGCCGCGATGAAATCGATCCCGCCCATCATTTCCGTATGGCCGAAAGTAAAGCGCGGCTGGCCGGCGGGATTGTTGAGCCCGATCGTCGCCACCGACAGCCCGATCAGCAGGCTGACCAGCCCCTTGACCGGCGAGCCGGAACTGATGAAGGCGGCGCAGGTCAGGCCCAGCATCGCCATCCAGAAATATTCGGTGGAGGAGAATTTCAGGGCGACTTCGGCGAGATGCGGCGCGGCGAAGATCAGCACCGCCGTCCCCACCAGACCGCCGAGCGCGGAATAGAGCAGGTTTGCGCCCAGCGCCTTCTCCGCCTCGCCCTTGCGGGTCATCGCATAGGCTTCGTCGGTATAGGCGGCAGAGGCCGGCGTGCCGGGAATGCGCAAAAGCGTGCCGGGAATGTCCCCGGCGAAGATCGCCATGGCCGCGCAGGTCACCATTGCGCCGACAGCGGGGATCGGGTCCATGAAGAAGGTGACCGGGACGAGCAAGGCGATCGCCATGGTCGCGGTCAGGCCGGGTATGGCGCCCACGAACATGCCGAACACGGCCGCGAAGAAGATCGTGACCAGAACGTCCCATTGGAAGACCAGCCCGGCAGCCTGTTCGATCGCGCCCATCGTCTCACCACCAGCGTATCGGCGCGAGCAGGCCCCAGGGAAGCGGGACCAGCAGGAAGCGACCGAAGAGATATTGCATGCCCAGAACCGCGATCACGGCAATCGTCAGCGAAAGCAGCCAGCCGACATCGAACAGTCGCAGCATGATCAGGATGATCGGCGCCATGGTCAGCATGAAGCCGAGCTGGCGCGAGAAGGCGATGTAGAAGATCACCAGGGCGATGATCACCACGACGTTGCGGATGCCGTCGGGCTCGCGCGTCCAGTCCGTCCAGACGATCGCCGGCAGGCGGCTGCGCAGACCGGAGATCACGAGAATGACGCCGCACAGGGCGAATCCGGTCGCAAGCACGGTCGGAAAGGCGCCCGCGCCGATCTGCTGGCCCGGAATCGGCCTGAAATCGCGCGAGCCGAGATAAAGCGCAGCCGCTACCCCGAACAACAATAGACCCAGAAGGGCATCGTTGAGCCGCATTCCCGTCTCCGATCGAGAGTCGATGTAAGGGAAAGCGGGTGCCGTGCCTGGAGGGACGGACACGGCACCCGTAGCAGACCTCGCAAAAGAGCGAGGCCGGACTTACTCGGCGAGGCCGACTTCGCGCATCACGTCGCCGAGATTCTCGTTGCTCTCGCCCATGAAGCTGACGAGATCGTCACCGACCGCCCAGCGCATACCGAAGCCCTGACCGGACATGAACTCGGCATATTCATCGCTGTTATAGACGGCCTCCAGCGCGGCGGTGAGCGTCTCGACGGCTTCCTCGGGCAGGCCCTGGGGGCCGACGATCGCGCGCCACGCGCCGATATTCCATGCCACGCCGACGATTTCCTCGGTGGTCGGCACGTCGGGGAAGGCGGCGTTGCGATCGCTCGACATCACCGCGAGCGATTTGACGCGACCGGCATCGAGCAGCGAGCGGGCCTCGGGGATCGAGGAGGGCACGATGTCGACGCCGCCGGCGACGAGATCCTGCAGACCCGGTGCGGCGCCCTGGCTCGGCACCCACGGCACCGATGTCGGATCCATGTCGAGCTCGGAGAGCAGACCCGCAATGGCGAGGTGCCAGATGCCGCCCTGACCCGTGCCCGAGGCGCGATGCTGACCGGGATTGGCCCGGATCGCTTCGAGCATGTCGTTGAGATCCTCCCACTCGGAATCGGCGCGCACATGCACGGCGGCGGGATCTTCGTTGACGAGCGCGAGCGGGGTGTAATCCTCCCAGGTCAGATCGGTGAGGCCCTGCCAGTGCATCATGTTGATCTCGACCGTGGCCAGACCGATCGTGTAGCCGTCCGGCTCCGCATCGGCAATGGCGGAGTGACCGACCACGCCGGAGCCGCCGGTGCGGTTGACCACGTTCACGGGCTGGCCGAGTTCGCCCTCGAGCAGCGAAGCCACGATGCGCGCCGTCGCATCCGTACCGCCGCCGGCGCCCCAGGGCACGATCAGGGTAAGCGGACGATCGGGATAGGCCTGGGCCGCGCCGGACATGCCGACAGCGCCGATGACGATCGCGGCAGCGCTGGCCATCAGCCAGCCGCGGCGAGTCTTCCCTTGCGGACGCACAGTTGTTTCAAGCTTGGAACCTGTTCTCATGACGTTTTCCTCCTTTTATGAGAGTTTCAAATAATGAAACCTTGTTTCGTTTATTGAAAACGATGTATTGTGGTGTTAGTTCTGTCAATCGAAAAAAGAAAAATCCGGTTTGTGCGCAAAACCGGAACTGTGAGGCGCCGTGAACGAACAATCTCCTTCGGATGGAACCGTAGGAAAGGCCTTGTCCCTTCTCGACAAGGTCGCTGCGTACGAGCGCCCGGTCCGGTTTTCGGAATTGCTTGCGGAATCCGATCTGCCGAAGGCGACGCTCTATCGGCTGCTGCAGACCCTCGTCAGCCAGCGCATGCTCACCAGTGACGCCAGAAGTCAGGGCTACAGCCTCGGGCCGCGCCTGATCCGCCTCGCCCATGCCGCCTGGCGCCGCGCCTCCCTCGCCCCGGTCGCGCGCCATCATCTCGATACGCTCTCCGCGCTGACCGGCGAGACGATCCATCTGGCCCAGCTCGACAATGCGCAGGTGCTCTATGTCGACAAGCGCAATGCACGCGCGCCGGTGCAGATGTTCTCGCA
>PXAW01000472.1 GCA_003567055.1 Hyphomicrobiales bacterium | reverse complement strand
CGCGAGGTTCCCAACATTTCCATGTTCCACAACACCGACCGTGAAGGCATCATCATCGCCCATCACGTGTGGGACAGCCTGATCTATCGCGACCCGGATACCGGCGAATTCGAGCCGCTCCTGGCCGAATCCTGGGATCTCGTCGATGACGTCACCATCGATGTGGTGATCCGCGAGGGGGTGCTTTTTCATAACGGCGACCCGATGACCGTCGAGGACGTCGCCTTCACCTTCAACTATGTCGCCAATCCCGAGAGCGACATGCTCTCCCAGCAGACCGTGAACTGGGTCGATCGTGCCGAGATCATCGATGACCGCACCGTGCGCATCATCGCCAAGGAGCCGACGCCGCTGGCCCTGCTCTACATGGCGGGCGATATCGGCATCTATCCCAAGGATTACTATACGGAAGTCGGCGCCGACGGCATGGGCCGCGCGCCGGTGGGGACCGGGCCGTTCAAGGTGACCGAGGTCATCCCCGGCACGCGCATCGTGTTCGAGCGTTTCGAAGATTACTACGAGGGCAGCCCCAAGGGCATGCCGTCGATCGACCGCATCGTGCAGCGCACCATTCCCGATCTCAACACCCAGGTGGTGGAACTCGCCAGCGGTCGCCTCGACTGGATGTGGCGCCTGCCCGCCGACCAGGTCGATCGCCTCGGCGCGATGCCCACCATCGACGTGGTCAATGCCTCGACCATGCGTATCGGCTATCTGCATCTCGATGCGATGGGCAAGAGCGGCGACACGCCCTTCACCAACCGGCTCGTGCGCCAGGCGGTGAACCACGCCATCGATCGCCAGTCGCTGGTCGACAATCTCGTGCGCGGCGATTCGGTCGTCATCCATGCCGCCTGCCACCCGGCGCAGTTCGGCTGCATCGACGATGTCACCGAATACGCATACGATCCCGATCGCGCCCGTGAGCTTCTGGCTGAGGCGGGTTATCCGGACGGCTTCGAGACGCGCTTCTACGGCTATCGCGAGCGCCCCTATGCGGAAGCGATGATCGGCTTTCTCAACGAGGTCGGCATCACCACCGATCTGCGCTGGGGCCAGTATGCGGCGACGCGCGATGCCATCCGCGGCGGTGACGTGCCGCTCGCCTTCATGACCTGGGGCTCCAACTCGGTTCCCGATATCGACAATGCGACCCCGGTCTTCTTCGGCGGGCTCGCCGACGATCTGGCCATGGACGAGGAAGTCATCGCCTGGCTCGAGGCCGGCGGCTCGACGCTCGACCCCGAGGTGCGCCTGGAGAACTACACCAAGGCGCTGCAGAAGATCGCGGATGAGGCCTATTGGGTGCCGCTCTTCACCTATAATACGAACTACGCCATGTCCGCGCAGCTGAGCTGGGATCCGCATCCCGACGAGATCCCGCGCTTCTGGCTCGCTTCCTGGGATTGAGGGTGACGCACTCCCGCGCGGGTGAGCCCGTGCGGGAGGTTTTCTCGCGGGCCGTCGGATGACCGGCGGCCCGTTCCAGTGGCGCCGTGCGACGGCGTCGTGCAGTTTTTCAGGCGCGGATCATGCTGGTCTATACGGGCAAACGTCTGGTGCTCGCCCTGCTCGTGGCGTTCACCATTTCGGTTTTGAGTTTCTCGCTGCTCTTCCTCGCCGGTGATCCGGCGGCGGCGATTGCGGGGGAGACGGCGACCGATCAGGAAATCGAGCGCATCCGCACCATGTTCGGGTTCGATCGGCCGATCTGGCTGCAATATCTCGAATGGGTCGGACGCGCGATCCAGGGGGATTTCGGGCGCAGCTATTATTTCGGCATGCCGGTGACCGAGCTGATCCTGTCGCGCATTCCGGTGACGCTGACGCTGGCCGGCTCCGCCATGGCCTTCGCGCTGATCCTCGGCATCCCGATGGGCGTGATTGCCGCGCTCTATCCCAATTCGATCATCGACCGCGTGGCGCTCACCATCGCCGTTTGCGGGCAGGCGCTGCCGAGCTTCTGGTTCGCGCTGATGCTGATCGTGCTGTTCGGCTTCATGATCCCGATCCTGCCGCCATCCGGTTCGGAGAGCTGGCAGCATTTCATCATGCCGACGGTGGTGCTCGGCTACTACGCCACCCCCTCGCTGATGCGCCTGACGCGGACCGGCATGCTGGAAGTGCTCTCTGCCGATTACATCCGCACCGCCCGCGCCAAGGGGCTGTTTCCGCGCACGGTGCTGTTCAAGCACGCCCTGCGCAACGCGGTGATCCCGGTGGTGAGCGTCGCGGCGGTGGAGTTCGGCTTCATGCTCGGCGGCTCGATCGTGATCGAGACGGTCTTTGCCTTGCACGGGACGGGCTATCTCGCCTGGGAATCGATCCGCCGCGCGGATTTCCCGACGGTGCAGGCGCTCATCCTGGTTTTCTCCCTCTTTTATGTCGTGCTGACGTTCGTTTCGGATCTTCTGAACGCCTGGCTCGACCCGCGCATCCGGGTGGCGTGACATGGCTGTGACCTCGACCACGATTCCCACCATGGACGCGATTGTCGGGCCGAGCCCCGGGCAGCGTCTGCGCAAGCGCGTCTTCGGCCATCGCGGCGTGATGATCGGCGGCATCATTCTGCTCGTCATGGTGCTGATGGCGGTCTTCGCGCCGCTGCTCGCGCCGCATGACCCCTACAGCCAGAACCTCGCCAACCGGCTCGTCCCGCCGATCTGGCACGAGACCGGCTCATGGACGCATCCGCTGGGCACCGACCAGCTCGGGCGCGACTATCTCAGCCGGGTGATCTACGGCGTGCGGATCTCGCTCTTCATCGGCATCTCGGTGGCTTTCGTCTCCGCCATACTCGGCTCGGCGATGGGGCTGGCCGCCGGCTATTTCGGCGGGCGCGTCGATCTCGTCGTCACCTTCCTGATCACCTGCCGGCTGAGCATGCCGGTGATTCTGGTGGCGCTTGCCGTGGTGGCGCTGATCGGCTCTTCGCTCACCGTCGTCGTCTCGGTGCTGGGCCTGCTTCTGTGGGACCGTTTCGCGGTGGTGATGCGCTCGGCCACGATGCAGGTGCGCGCCCTCGATTACGTCGCCTCGGCGCGAGCAGCCGGCTGCTCCAATGCGCGTATCGTCTTCAGCGAGATCCTGCCCAACGTGATGAACCCGCTGATCGTCGTGGCGACGCTCGAGATCGCCAATGCGGTGCTGCTCGAGGCGGCCTTGAGCTTCCTCGGCCTCGGCGTGCAGCCGCCGCTGCCTTCCTGGGGTCTGATGATCTCGGAGGGCAAGGATTACCTGCTGTTCGACCCGTGGCTGATCACCATCCCCGGCGTTTTGCTGTTCGTGCTGCTTCTGGCCATCAACCTGCTCGGTGACGGCATGCGCGACGTCACGGCACCTGAAAACCGAAACTGAGAGGCGCAAGCGTTGAGCAGAATTCTCGAAGTCGAAAACCTGCGCGTCGACATCCCCCTCGAAAGCGGCACGCTGCATGCCGTGCGCGATATCAGCTTCCATGTCGACAAGGGCGAGACGCTCTGCATCGTCGGTGAATCGGGCTGCGGCAAGTCGCTGACCTCGCTCGCCCTGATGGGGCTGTTGCCGACGAAGGCGATCCGCACGGCCAACCGCCTGACGCTCGGCGGGCGCGATCTCGGGACGCTGAACGAGACGCAGATGGCCGATATCCGCGGTTCGCGCATGGCCATGATCTTCCAGGAGCCGATGACCTCGCTGAACCCGGCCTATACCATCGGCAACCAGCTGGCCGAGGCCATGCTGCGCCATCGCAAGGTCAATCCGAACGAAGCGCGCGAGCGGGCGATCTACCTTTTGGAGAAAGTCGGCATCACCGCCGCTGCGAGCCGTCTCGGGCAGTACCCGCACCAGCTCTCGGGCGGCCTGCGCCAGCGCGTGATGATCGCCATGGCGCTGATGTGCGGGCCCGATCTGATCCTCGCCGATGAGCCGACCACGGCGCTCGACGTCACCATCCAGGCGCAGATCCTGCACCTTCTGGCCAATCTGCAGAAGGAATTCGAGATGGGTCTCGTGCTCATCACCCATGATCTGGGCATCGTCGCGCGCGTGGCCCATCGCGTGGCGGTGATGTATGCCGGGCAGATCGTCGAGGAGGGCACCGTCGAGGATATCTTCCGGCGCCCGATGCATCCCTATACGCAGGGCCTCCTGCGCTGCATCCCGATCCCCGGCAAGACGGCGCGCGGGGCGCATCTGGGTTCGATCCCGGGGATGGTGCCCTCGCTGATCGGCGATCTGAAGGGTTGCGCCTTCGCCAATCGCTGTCCGCACGCCTTTTCCGATTGCAACACCACCGATGTCGCCCTGCGAGAGGCGTCTGGCGGCCAGCGTTATCGCTGCCTGCTCTCGCAAGAGGCGGCCGAGCAGAATGCCAGGGAGGCCGCCACCGCATGAGCGCGCAAACGCCGATCCTCGAAACCAAAGACCTGCGCTGCGTCTTCACCGTGCGCCAGGGCCTGTTCAAGGCGAAGAAGCCGCTCGCGGCGGTCAACGGCGTCTCGCTGCAGGTGCGCAAGGGAGAGATCCTCGGCCTCGTCGGCGAATCCGGCTGCGGCAAGTCCACGCTTGCCAAGATCCTGCTCGGCCTGCAGGAGCCCACGGCCGGCGCGCTGCTGATCGACGGGAAACCCTCCTCGTCCTTCTCGCGCATCGACATCGCCCGGCGGGTGCAGCCGATTTTCCAGGACCCGTTCTCCTCGCTCAATCCGCGCAAGACCATCGGCGACATCATCGCGCTGCCGCTGCGCGTCCACAAGCTGGCGCGGCGCGACGAGATCCGGCCGAAGGTTCTGGAGATCATGGATCTGTGCGGGCTGAGCAAGCGCTTCTACGAATCCTATCCCAACCAGCTCTCGGGCGGCCAGCGCCAGCGCGTGGCGATCGCCCGCGCGCTGATCATGCGCCCGGAACTCGTCATCTGCGACGAGCCGACCTCGGCGCTCGACGTCTCGGTGCAGTCGCAGATCCTCAACCTGTTGACGGATCTGCAGAAGGAGCTGAACCTCACCTATATCCTGATCAGCCATAACCTCGCGGTGGTGGAGCATATGGCGACGCATGTGGCGGTGATGTATCTGGGCCGGCTCGTCGAGCAGGCGCCGACGGACGAACTCTTTCGCAACCCGCGCCATCCCTATACGCGGGCGCTGCTCGATTCGGTGCTGACGCCCGAGCCCGGCATGGGGGTGCCCGATTCGCAGCTGGGCGCGGCCTTCCCCAATCCGATCGACCCGCCGCGCGGCTGCACCTTCCATCCGCGCTGCCCGAAGGCGATGGATATCTGCAAACAGGCCGCCCCCACCCCGATCGTCTCCGGCGAAGGCGCCGATTACGATATGGTCGAATGCCATCTCTACGGCCCGCAGGAGGCGCGCGCGGCATGAGCGGGGAAGGGCGCGAGAGCACGCCGCTGCGTTTCGCCGATTTCACGCCCGGTGCGCATCTCGGCGAGGCGCGCGTGGTGCTGGATCCGGAGCGCTTCGCGCGCTGGCGCGCGCTCTTCCCGACGGCGGCGCAGGCGCAGGAGGCTCCGCCGGGGCTTTTGATGGCCCTGTTCATGAACGGCTTTGCTGAGGCCTTTGCGCCTCATCCCGACGGCAATATCCATGCGGGCCAGACGCTCGCCTTCACCGGGCGCTCCCTGCGCGCGGGCGAGGGCGCGCGGGTCAGCGTCACCTGCCGCGAAAAGGAGATAAAGCGCGGGCGCAACCGGGTGCGATTCGAAGCACGGATGTGCAACGATGCGGGGGACGAGATCATGTCCGGCGAGATGCTGGTGATCTGGGCTGTGTGAGCCATGTCGGATGATCCGGGGGAGGGCGCCATGCAATGGCCCGCGAATTTGATCGAAGCGCAGCTGCGGGCGAGCCCGGAGGCGATCCGGCTCTATGCGGAGATCACCCGCGATTTCAACCCGCTGCATCTCGATGCCGATTTCGCCGCGAAGACCCCGTTCGGGCGTCCCATCGCCCATGGCACGCTCTCCCTCGCCGTGCTCTGGGAAGCGATCGCGGCGACATTCGGCCCCGATGCCCGCCCCGCAACCGCTGAAATGCGTTTTCTTGCTCCCATCGTGGAAGGCGCGCTGATCAGCGCGACCGGCACCCGTGCGGGCGCGGATGATCCGCTTGCCGCGACGATGCGCTATGATTTCACCGTGACCGACGAAGCGGGGACGCAGGCGCTCGCGGGGTCTGTCGAGATCACGCGCGGCGGCGCTGATGCCGGGCCCTGATGCGCACGCAGCCTTGCCGAAAAAACAAGGGCGCGTGCCGGCACATGCGGGTTAGCATCGCCAGGAAATCATTCACGACGCCCGAACCGGGAGCCTTCCATGTCCGATCAAGCCCGACCCGACGCCGCCCCGCTCTGGCAGGAGAGCGCCTCGGCGCTCGCACAGCGCATCCGTGCCGGTGAAATCTCCGCGCGAGAAGCGGTGACCGCGGCGGTGGAGCGGATGCGGGCGGTCAATCCGCATCTGAACGCGGTGGTGGAGGATCTCGGCGAAGTCGCCATCCAGCGCGCCGACGCGCTCGATTCCGCCCGGGCTGCCGGCGCCACGCCCGGTCCGCTGCATGGGGTGCCCATTACCATCAAGATCAATGTCGATCAGCGCGGCCACGCCACCAGCAACGGTCTGCCCGTTCTCAAGGACGCGATCGCTGCGGATGACGCGCCGATCGTGCGCAATCTGCTCGATGCGGGTGCCGTCGTGATCGGGCGCACCAACACCCCGGAATTCTCCTTCCGCGCCGAGACCGGCAACCCGCTCTTCGGGCGCACGCGCAACCCCTGG
>PXAW01000180.1 GCA_003567055.1 Hyphomicrobiales bacterium | reverse complement strand
GGCGGTTTCTGCACCCTCGTCGACATGCCCGGCTACGGCTATGCAGCGGTGAGCAAGGAAAAGGTCAAATCCTGGACGCAGCTGATCCACGACTACCTGCGCGGGCGGGCCAATCTCGCGCGCGTCTATGTGCTGATCGATTCGCGTCACGGCCTGAAGAAGCTGGATGTCGAGGTGCTCGACATGCTCGACACGGCGGCGGTGTCCTACCAGATCATCCTCACGAAATCGGACGAGCCCAAAAAGGGCGAGCTCGAAGACATCGTCGCGAAGACGCAGGAAGCCATCGCCAGGCGGCCCGCCGCCTTTCCCGAGATCATCGTGACATCGAGCCGCGAGAAGACGGGAGTGGTGGAGCTGCGCGCGGCCGTCGCGCAATTGCTGCACGAGCGCAACGAGGAAATCCCGCAATGACCACGCCCCGCCTGTTCACCCTCTTCGCCGGCCTTGCCGGCCTGTGCGGGATCATGCTCGCCGCCGCAAGCACGCATGTGCTGGGTGGCGACAATGCCATGATCGCAGCCAACTTCCTGCTTTTTCACGCGGTCGCTCTGATCGGGCTCGCCGCGCTGATCGCGCATGGTGTGGCGATCCATGCAACGACGGCCAGGATCGCGGGTTATGTGCTGGTCATCGGTGCCGTGCTGTTTTGCGGCGATCTCGCCCTGCGTGCGATCTACGCGATCAGGATCGCGCCCTTCATCGCGCCGGCCGGCGGCATCACCCTGATGGCCGGTTGGGTTCTGATCGCGATCGCAGCTTTGCGCCGACCCTGATATCGGCGGCGCGCAAACAGCCATGCGCGCGGATGTGGCTTTCGCCCGACGCCAAACTGCTCTAAAAGCGCGCGACATAACAACGCGACGCCGCACGCATGGACGTATGAGTCGAGAGAAGATCATGAGCGAAGACAATCCCAGCGCCCATACCCGCGCCGAAATCCTGGTCCAGGCCCTGCCGCATATGCAGCGCTACGACGAGGAAGTCGTGGTCATCAAATATGGCGGCCACGCCATGGGCGACAAGGATGCCGCGAAGGACTTCGCCGAGGACGTGGTTCTGCTGGAGCAATCCGGGCTGAAGCCCATCGTCGTGCATGGCGGCGGGCCGCAGATCGGGCGCATGCTGGAAAAGCTGGGGATCAAATCCGAATTCCGCGCCGGCCTGAGGGTGACTGACGAGGCCACCGTCGAGATCGTCGAAATGGTGCTGGCCGGGTCCATCAACAAGCAGATCGTCGGCTGGATCTCCGGCCAGGGCGGGCGCGCCATCGGGCTGTGCGGCAAGGACGGCAACATGGTGCGGGCGAAGAAGATCGCACGCACGGTGGTCGACCCCGATTCCAGGATCGAGGAGCTGGTCGATCTCGGCTTCGTCGGCGAACCCGAGCAGGTCAACCGCAATATCCTCGACGCCGTGCTCAAGTCAGAGCTGATCCCGGTCCTCGCACCCGTCGCGGTGGGGCACGACAGCCAGACCTACAACGTCAATGCCGATACCTTCGCAGGCGCCATCGCCGGCGCGATGCATGCCAAGCGCCTGCTGCTTCTGACCGACGTCCCGGGCGTGCTCGACAAGAACAAGAACCTCATGACCGAGCTCACCATCGAGCAGTGCCGCCATCTCATCGCCGACGGCACGATCACCGGTGGCATGATCCCCAAGATCGAGACCTGCATCTATGCGCTCGAACAGGGCGTGGAGGGCGTCGTCATCCTCGACGGCAAGGTGCCGCACGCGACCCTTCTGGAGCTCTTCACCGATCACGGTGCGGGCACGCTCATTCGTCGCTGATCCTGCCTGCAAAGCGGAACCGAACATGCAGCCTGGCCGTTGTCACGACAACGGGAGGCATTCAGCCATGCATGACGGCAAGTTCAGTATCGGCCAGCAGGTTCACATGATCGCGGATCGCACGAATATCGTGCGCGTCCATCCCGATCAGTTGGAGAAGATTTTCGAGATCGTGCGCATTGTTCCCGGAGAACGTGACGGGGAACTGCAATACCACCTGCGCAGCACCACGGAGCCACATATGCGCTCTGCCAGCGAGAGCCAGCTGCGGGCAGTCTGAGGGCGCCCTCGGAATGGCCTGAGGAAGCGTCCCTATAATGTCGCGGGACGCGGCGGTGGCAGGATGCCGGCAGGCGCCGCACCCGGCGGAGCCCCGCCCGTCGCGCCCTCTTCGCCCGGTGGCGGAGGCAGGTCCGGTACGGTCTGAGGCGCGTTGAGATCAAACCCGGTAAAGGCGAGCGGATCGAGGGGCGTACCTTCGGAAACGTCGACCGACAGGCCGACGCGCCCCGGATCGCGCACATTGGCGAAAGCCGGATCGTCCACGCTGGTGGCGCGTCCGGGCCGGGGCAGCGGCTCCAGATTACCCTGCTGGTCCAGCACCTCTTCTGCTTCATCGATCCTGTCGATCTGCTGCTCGCGCTGCTCGCGCCGCTCGCTCTCGATCTCGCGCCAGCGCGTCACGGCGCGGCGGTGCTGATCATAGGTGCGCGAGAAAGTGTGCCCGCCGGTGCCGTCGGCGACAAAGAAGAGCTCGTCCGTGCGTGAGGGATTGGCGACAGCCTCCATCGCTGCGCGCCCGGGATTGGCAATCGGGCCGGGGGGCAGACCACTGATCACATAAGTATTATACGGGGTCTCACCCTGGATCTCGCTGCGCCGGATGCCCCGACCCAGCGTTCCCTGCCCGCCGACCAGACCATAGACGATGGTCGGATCGGATTGCAGCCGCATGCCCTGATTGAGACGGTTGATGAACACGCCGGCGACGCGCGGGCGCTCATCGGCGCGTCCCGTCTCCTTCTCGACGATCGAGGCGAGGATGACGAGTTCTTCCGGTGTCTCCAGCGGCAGATCATCCGCGCGGCGCTCCCAGATCCGAGCCAGCTCGCGCGTCTGGGCGCGCTGCATCGCCTGGACGATCTGCAGGCGACTGGTGCCGCGCTCGAAGCGATAGGTGTCGGGCAAGAGTGAACCTTCTTCCGGCACCTCGGCGATCTCGCCGTCGAGAATCTCGTGATCATTGAGCAGATTGACGATCTGATAGCTGGTCAGCCCCTCCGGGATGGTGACCGAGTGCAGCAGCGAACGCCCCTGCGCGATGATGTCCATCGCCTCGTTGATGCTGGTATTGGCCCGGAACGCAAACTCACCGGCCTTGAGATTACCGCGCTGCCCGCTGATCACGGTCGCGATCTGGAACAGCAGCGGCTGATCGATCACCCCCTCGCGCGCGAGGATATCGGCGATGCCGGCCGTGCCGGTATTGCGCGGAATCACGACGACCTGATCCTGATCGAGCGGACCCGGCGCAGCCGCCTGACGCGCCACCAGCACCAGGCCGATCACCGCGATCATGCAGATCAAAGCGAGGAAGCTGAACAACCCGCTCAGCGTCGAGAGCATGCCCCCGCGCGGGCGGCGTATGCGCGGTGGCGGCGGTGGCGCGATGGCCGGCTTGATCGCCTCACCGGGGCTGCGCGGCGCGACACGCCGGGCCTCGTGGCCGACCGGATCGTGAGGCTGGTCGGACGCAGCGTCGTCTTTCGAGGGGCGTCTTGAAAACATGGTTCAATCGGGCTCGTCGAATTCATCGGCATCCGGTTGGGCGGTCAGCGCGAATGCAGGAGCGCAGCCACCGGATCACGATGGATTCTGATGCAAATCTGTGGCGAAGTTACGCCAGCGCTGCCGCCCTGACAAGCGTATCACCGAAGCGGATCACCATCGCAATGGACGCTGATCATCATCCGCGCGTCACGCTCAGGCGACGCGCTTGAAGATCAGCGAGGCATTGGTGCCGCCGAAGCCGAAGCTGTTCGACAGGGCCACGTCGATCTGCTTGGGCTTCGCCTGCTTCGGCGCGAGATCAATGGCCGTCTCGACGGAGGGATTGTCGAGGTTGAGGGTCGGCGGGACGGTATTGTCGCGCATGGCGAGCAGCGAGAAGATCGCCTCGACCGCGCCGGCGGCGCCGAGCAGATGCCCCACGGCGGATTTCGTCGAGGACATGGCGAGCCCCTCGACATTGTTGCCGACGAGTCGCTCCACCGCCTTCAGCTCCAGCTCGTCACCGAGCGGCGTCGAGGTGCCGTGCGCGTTGATATAATCGAGATCGCTCGCCTGGATGCCGGCGCGCTTGAGCGCGGCGCGCATGCAGCGATAGGCGCCGTCACCGTCTTCCGACGGCGAGGTGATGTGGAAGGCGTCGCCCGACAGGCCGTAGCCGACGACTTCGCCGTAGATCTTCGCGCCGCGCGCCTTGGCGTGCTCGTATTCCTCAAGCACGACGATGCCCGCGCCCTCGCCCATGACGAAACCGTCGCGGTCCTTGTCATAGGGGCGCGAGGCGCGCTCCGGCTCGTCGTTGAAACCGGTGGAGAGTGCACGGCAGGCGGCGAAGCCGGCGACCGAGAGGCGGTTCACCGGCGATTCCGTTCCGCCGGCCACCATCACCTCGGCATCGCCGAGCGCGATCAGACGCGCCGCATCGCCGATGGCATGCGCCCCGGTCGAACAGGCGGTGACCACGGAATGGTTGGGGCCCTTGAGGCCGAATTCGATGGAGACGTAGCCGGAAGCGAGGTTGATCAGGCGCCCGGGAATGAAGAAGGGGGAGATCTTGCGCGGGCCACGGTCACGCAGCGTCAAGGCCGCATCCGCGATACCCTCGATCCCGCCGATCCCGGAACCGATCAGAACGCCGCTCTCGGCCTGGTCGTCATAACTGGTGGGATGCCAGCCGGCATCGTCGAGCGCCTGTCGGGCCGCCGCCATGGCATAGACGATGAACGCGTCCACCCGGCGCTGGTCCTTCGGATCCATCCACTGATCGGGATTGAAGGTCCCATTGGACCCATCGCCGCGCGGGATCTGACAGGCGATCTTGCAGGGAAGATCCGACGTCTCGAAATTCTCGATCCGCGCAGCGCCGCTGCGGCCCTGAAGCAGCCTCTGCCACGTCTCTTCCACGCCGCAGGCGAGGGGCGAGACCATGCCGAGACCGGTGACGACGACACGACGCATCATACCAACCCGTTCATGCAGGAAGACGGCGGGATCGGGCGACCCCGCCGGATTCGGCAATCAGCCGGAATTCTTTTCGAGAAACTTGATGGCGTCGCCGACCGTCACGATGGTCTCAGCGGCGTCATCCGGGATCTCGACATTGAATTCTTCCTCGAACGCCATCACGAGCTCGACGGTGTCGAGGCTGTCGGCGCCGAGGTCATCAATGAAGTTGGCATTGTCCGTCACCTTGTCGGCTTCCACGCCCAGGTGCTCGACAACGATCTTCTTCACGCGCTCAGCGATGTCACTCATCGTTGGTTCCTCGTATCACTCGTCGCTAACGCCCGCTCGGGATCGAGGGGCTGTTCAGTTAAAAGGGCCCGGCCGAGGCTCATGGTGAGCGATCGGCTCGCGTGTGGTGCAAAAGCCTTATTTCGCTCCCGGGTCAAGCCCCCCAGCTACAGGTTGAGACAGGATTATCACGTCCCCGTCCCGGATGCGAGAGCCGCGTACGCCTCTTCGCAGGTTATCCAGAGGCTTATAACCTCTTCAGATCATTGCCATTCCGCCGTTGACGTGCAGCGTCTGCCCCGTGACGTAGGCAGCTTCGTCGCTGGCGAGATAAAGTACGGCGGATGCAACGTCCTCGCCCGCGCCGAGACGCCCGGCGGGGACATTGGCGAGAATCGCCTCGCGCTGCTTGTCGTTGAGCGCATCGGTCATCGGCGAGGCGATGAAGCCCGGCGCCACCGTGTTCACGGTGATGCCCCGGCTCGCCACTTCCTGCGCGAGCGCCTTCGACATGCCGATCAGCCCGGCCTTGGAGGCGGCGTAGTTGCCCTGACCGGGATTGCCGGTCGTGCCCACCACCGAGCCGATATTGACGATGCGGCCATGGCGACGGCGCATCATGCCCTTGACGGCGGCGCGGGAGAGCCGGAAGGCGGCGGTGAGGTTGACGGCAAGCACCGTGTCCCAATCGTCGTCCTTCATGCGCATGAACAGCCCGTCGCGGGTGATGCCGGCATTGTTGACGAGGATGTCGAGCCCGCCCATCGCCGCCTCGGCGGCGGGGACGAGCCCCTCGACGGCCTCCATGTCACCGAGATTGGCGATCAGCGGATGAACCCGCTCGCCCATCTCGCCGGCCAGCGCGTCGAGCGCTTCCTGGCGCGTCCCCGAGAGCGCCACATCGGCGCCGCGCGCGTGCAGCATCCGGGCGATGGCGCCGCCGAGCCCGCCGGTCGCGCCGGTCACGAGGGCTTTCTTGCCGGTCAGATCGAACATGGTTGAAACGTCCTTTCGCTCGCGGTCGACGGCTTACAGCGCCTGCCTGACCTTCTCGATATCGTCGGGCGTGCCGACCGCCTGCCCGGTCGCGCCGGGGGCGATGCGTTTTGCAAGCCCCGTCAGCACCTTGCCGGCGCCGATCTCGAAAAATTGCGTCACGCCCTGATCGGCCATGAAGGCCACGCTCTCGCGCCAGCGCACGGTGCCGGTCACCTGCCGCACCAGCGCATCGCGGATCGCCTCCGGATCACTCACGGGGCCGGCTGCGACATTGGCGATGACGGGCACGACGGGGGCGTTGATGGTGGCATCCGCGAGCGCTGCGCGCATCGCATCAGCCGCCGGCGCCATCAGGGCGCAATGGAAGGGCGCGGAGACGGGGAGCATCACGGCGCGCTTCGCCCCGCGCTCTGTCGCCAACGCCACGGCGCGCTCGACGGCAGCCTTCGTGCCGGAGACGACGACCTG
>PXAW01000282.1 GCA_003567055.1 Hyphomicrobiales bacterium | reverse complement strand
TCATCGCGCAGATCGGGCGGTGCGCCCCATTGCGCGAGGCGCAGGGCGTTCATGTGGCGGCGGAAATAGCGGTCGAAATGGCGCGTGAAGAAACTGACCACGCGCGGCTTGCGGCGCCGGGTCGGGCGCGTGGCCTCCGGCAGTCGCGCGGCGAGGCGATCCAGCCGCGCGCGGGTTGGCTCATCCGCCGCCATGGCGCCCTCAGGACGCTTGCTGGAGAGCGGGCCCGCGTGCGTCCTGGTCGAGCGCGTCGGCGGCGATCCAGCCCGACATCATCACCATCGGCATGCCCGGCCCGGGATGGGCCGCGCCGCCGGCGAGATACAGCCCCTTCACATCGCGCGAGCGGTTGCCGGGCTTGAAGGCGCCGAGGAAGCGGCCATGGCTGGCGAGCCCGTAGATCGCGCCGTTGAGCACCTTGTAGCGGTCGTGGATGTCCTGCGGCGTGAGATGGCGCTCGACCACAATGCGCTCTTCGATATCCGCCATCCCGGCGGTGCGCTTGAGCTTGTCGAGGATCACCTGGCGATAGGCCGGGAACATCTGCGACCAGTCGTGATGCGGGCGCAGATAGGGGGTATGCACCAGCACGTACAAAGCTTCCCCGCCCTCGGGTGCCACGGAGGGATCTGTGGAACTCGGTGCACAGAGATAGGCGGTCGGATCCGGCGCCGGCTCGCCTTTGTTATAGATATGATCGAATTCCTCATGTGCATCGCGCGAGAAGACGAAATCGTGGTGCAGGATGTGGTCGTAGCGCTTGTTCAGGCCGAGATAGAGCACCACGCCCGAACAGGCCGGCTCGAAGCCCTTGCGGTCATAGCGCGCCCCGATATCGCCGCCGACGAGCTCGCGATAGGTGCGGATCGAATCCATGTTGGAGACGACGCAATCGAAGGGCTCGACGCCGCCATCCGCGCGCTTCACGCCCTTGACCGCGCCGTTTTCCATGTCGAGGCCTGTGATCTCTGTCGATGGCCTGAGCGTCGCGCCGAGTTCGCCGGCGAGCTTGGCCAGCGCCTCCGCCACGGCGCGGGTGCCGCCCATCGGATACCAGATCCCCTCGGCAGCCTGCATATGCGCGATGGCGCAGAGCACTGCCGGGGAGCCATAGGGGTTGGAGCCGACATATTGCGTGAAATGGTCGAGCATCTGCGCGAGGCGCTCATCCTTGACATGGGAGCGGATGGTGCCGGCCACCGTCCTGCCCATGCGCAGGCTCATCACGTCGCGCAGGGTGTCGGGGTTGAGATTGGCGCGCACATCGATCGTATCGAACAGATCCTCCACCGCCTTCCAGAAGAAGAAACGCTCGGAGACGCCGTGCAGGTTTTCCGACATCGCCTGGAACTTGCGATAGCCTTCGCCATTGCCGCGCCCGGGCGAGAACTTGTCCATGGCGACCGCCATCTCCTCGACATTCTCGGCGAGATCGAAGCGGGTGCCGTCATCGAAGAAGCAGCCCCATTGCGGGTCGAGGCGGCGCAGATCGAGGTAATCGTTCAGGTCGCGCCCGGCTTCGGCGAAGATCCGCTCCAGCACGCGCGGGACGGTGAGGATGGTCGGCCCCATATCGAAGCGAAAGCCGCCCTCGCTGAACACCGCCGCCTTGCCGCCGACCCAGTCGTTCTTGTCGTAGAGCGTCACCTCGTGGCCGCGCGCGCCGAGCACGCAGGCGGATGCGAGCCCGCCGAGGCCACCACCGATCACAGCCACTGTCTTCGTCGATACGCTCACGGCGCACTCCTCGTCACATCATGGCCCGTGTCGGGCCGGTTCATCGGTACGATGCCGCAGGCGCGACGGCATCGCAGCTTCAGCTGCCGCCCATCCGCGCCAGGCGCACATCGATCGTCGTCGCCGGGGCGGTGACGGGCACCTGTGCCATCGAGAAATTCGGCGGCGCGCGTCGACCGACATCATTCGAGAAGCCATAGGGCTCGCGCGGCAGGCCGATGAAATTCGAATCCATCCGCTCGTTCATGTTGATGTCGTGATAGGCCGCCACCGCATACATGCCCACCGGCACGTTCTCGAAGGTGAAGCTCATCGTGCCGGGGCGCGCGGGCTGGAAGCGCCCGTCCAGACAGCGATCCTCAGAGAAACCGCGATCGCACAGCCCGACATAGACCTGCCCTTCGGCGGATTCGACGTCACTGACACGCACCGTCACCGTCGCCGTGCGCGTCTCGCCGCTCTGCGCCGAGGCGGGTGCGACGAGGGCGCTGCCGATCAGCGTTGCCAGCGCGAGGGCCGCCGCGCCTGCCATGCGTGCAATGCTCCCGGTCGAAATCGAAATCCGTCCCTGCATGCCATACCTTCCGATCACCGTTACTCTGCCGCTTCGGCGCGCGATTGATCCGTCATCACGCGTTCCTTGCCGGTGCCCGCCCGGCCCCGGCGTTCCGCCAGATCCTCGAGCAGGAGCTTGGCGCTGATGCGCGCGCCCTCGTAGATCACCGGCAGCCCGGAACCGGGATGCGTGCCGCCGCCGACGAGATAGACCCCGTGCCCGAAGCGGTTATGCGGGCGGAAGTAGAGCATCTGGCCCAGATCATGCGCAAGGTTGAAGGTCGCGCCTTCGTTCACACCGAAATCATTCTCCCAATCCGCCGGCGTCACCACCCGCTCGAAGCGGATGCGCGCCTCGATATCATCGAGGCCGAGCTTCTTCAGCCGCTCCAGCGTCATGGCACGAAATTGCGGCGCGAATGTTGCCCAGTCGGTCCCCGAGCGCAGATTGGGCACCGGCACCAGGACATACAGGCTGGTATGGCCTTTCGGTGACATCGACGGATCGGTGCGGCCGGGATTCTGTACGTAGAAGGAGAAATCCTGTGGAATGCGGCAATCGCTGATGTCGCGGATATTCTTCTCGTAATCCTTCGAGAGGTAGATCGTATGGTGTTCGAGATCGCCGACATCGCCTTCGATGCCGAGATACATCATGAAGGTCGAGCAGGAGATGCGCGCTTTCGCGATCTTCTTGTCCTTCCAGCGCGGACGGTACCGCTCCGGAATGAGCTTGCGTGCCGCATGGCCGAAATCGCCGTTGATCACCACCGCATCGGCGGCGATGCGCTCGCCGTTCACCTCGACGCCGACGGCGCGGTCATTCTCGTAGATCACCCGGTCGACCCCGGTGCCGAGGCGGATATCGGCACCGAGTTGCCTTGCGACCCTGGCCATCGCCTCCGAAACCGCTCCGCAGCCGCCCATGGGGTGGAACACGCCATGCTCGTATTCGAGGAAGCTCAGGATCGTGAACAGGCTCGGGCACTGGAACGGCGACATGCCCAGATATTTGGTCTGGAACGAGAATGCCAGCCGCACGCGCGGGTCGGAGAAATAGCGGCGCAGATCCTTGTCGACGCTGGAAAACGGGCGCAGCATCGGCAGGGCCTGCAGCATTGCCGGTGAGATCACGTCGGTGGGCTTGCCGAAGGGGCGCTCGAGGATCGGGCGGAAGAGATCGAGCTTCTTGCGGTTCTCCGAAAAGAAGCGTTCGACATTGGCCGCATCCTGCGGCGCCATCCGCGCGATTTCCGCCGCAAGGCGCTCCAGATCCGGCGTTGCGCGCACTTCGCCGCCACCCTCGAAGACGACATGGTATTGCGGGTCGAGGCGGGTCAGCGTGACGTGATCGGCAAGCCGCTCGCCGCAGGCGGCGAAGATCTCGTCGAGCACGCGCGGATAGAGAAAGAATGTGGGGCCGATATCGAACTTGTACCCGCCCGGCGCGGTGATCGTGCGGGTGCGCCCGCCCACGACGGGGTCGCGCTCGAACACCGTCACGCGCATGCCCTGGCGGGCCAGCAGCATGGCCGATGCAAGGCCGCCCGGACCGGCGCCGACAACGACGACATGTTCGCCGCAGCCGGTTTCCAGATCCCCGAGATTGCCGAGGCCCGGGCGGGGCTGGTTCGAGGCGGGTGGGGATTCTGCGTCCGGATTCTTCATTATCATCAACCGTGCGCTGGTGCGGTGCCGGGGAGGGCGTGCTTTACAGATTATTGCACTCTACGCGCTTATCGTGCATCAGGATCACCACGCTGCACTGCAAATAGTCCGCCCTTCGACATTCTCCGTGCTTTCTTCGAGGGCGCTGGCGCGTTATCTGTGCAGCAAAACGTGATCGGAATGCGCGCAGCCGGTTCACGATGCGGCATGAGCCGGCGGGGTTTCAAACCCCTGAGCGCATTCCCATATGAGCATATTCATGCGAAAGACAGGTATGGCTGGTATTTCACTGTCCGTCGAGGGCAACAAGATTCAACTGTCCTTCCAGAAGGACGATCAGGCGACCGCCGTTCTGATGGATGCCGGGGCGGCGCGCACGCTCGCCTCCGCGCTAAACCAACTGCTCGACGCGCTGGACGACGACATGCTCGAGGCGCTCGAAGTCGATGAGGGCGATGGCGACGAGGAAGATGACGAGGCGCTGACCGAAGAGCTGATGCGGCAATTGTCGGACGATGAGGAGACGATCGAGGGGGAAGTGGTCGATGTGACTTCGCCCTCCATCGATATCGGCCTCGACGAGGACGGCCATGCCGTGATCGGTCTTCAGGCGGGGCAGTTGCCGCCGTTTCTGCTGCGCCTGCGCGACGACGAAGCGCGGCACATCGCCGAAAGTCTCGGCGAAATCCTTTCCGCCCCGCGCGATGCCCGCCTCTCGCAAGGCGGGCACTGACGCGCGCGGCGTCATTTCCGGAAGCTTCACAATCCGAGGCCGACACGCTCCTCGAAGGTAACGCGCATCGTTTCGCCGACCGGGAAGGTGACTTCGAGGGAGAGGTCGCCCGTCTCTCCGATGACGACGAGATTGGATCGGTCCATCGGCGGCGGCGGTGCGTCGTCCTGATCGACGACGGCGATGGAGCGCGGCTGCAGGCTCTGCGACCAGCAATAGAATTCGCTCACATCGAGATCGCCCCGCGTCAGGCTGCGGTCTTGCATGCAGGTGATGGTCTCGTCGCCGATCTCGAAACGCGCCTCGCCGTCCGACAGGTCGACATTGTCGATGCGATGCCGGCTCTCGCCCTCACCGGCGACGAGCACATCGATCGTGCCTGCGATCGTCAGCCGTGTCGCATCCTCGGCGGGAAGCTCCGGCGCATCGACCGAGATCTCGATCCAGCCGTCGCGGCCGCCGATGCTGAAATCGTCACGGCGCAGGAAGCCGAATGCGGCGCCGGCGGGCGAGGGGTCACGCCAGGTCAGGCCGGGCGGGGCGCGAAACGGCTCCGTCTGGTCCTCTTCCGCCGGTCCGTGTTCGACCAGCAGCGAATGTCCCGTATCGTCTTCGAGGCGTGTGATCTGCGAGTCGCGACCGAGGCCGACCACATGCGCCGGCGGCACCGCGATACGGATGCTCACCTGCGTGCGCGCCGGGCGCATGGTATCGGCGGCGGCGGGGCGCAACAGATTGAGCCCCGTTACGGAAATCTCGGCATCCGGCGCTTCGTCACCCTGCGCCAAAGCCGCGGCGGGCAGGGCGGTGAGCAGGGGCAATAGTGCGATCTGGCGTGCGATCCTCATGCGGCATCTCCTTGTCTGCCGACGGGCCATGCGTCCCTCATGCATTCAGCATGCCGGGACGAATGGCGAAGCGGCGCTGTTTCGAACTGCGCCCTGTCAACCGTTGCAGTGGGAAATGGTTCAGATCGCGCTCACGCGCCGGCCGTCGCGCCGGCCCGGTTCTGCTCCCGCATCGATTGCTGCGCGCGCGCGAGCACATCCATCACGGCCAGCGCCTCGGTCGGGCCGGTGATCGGCTCTGAGCCGTCACGGATGCAATCGAGGAAATGGGCGCATTCGGCCAGAAGCGGCTCGTTCTGCTCGATCCCGACAGGGACGGGCTCGGCGCGCACGACCTGCGGATTGGTGCCGTCGAGGGAGACGCGATGCGGATAGAGCTGCAGCTTGCGATCCCAGGGCAGGGTGTCGTCGAACACGGCCATCGCCTGCGATCCGATCACGCTGAGGCGGTGCTCCTTGAACGGGTGCAGCCAGGAGACATGGATCAGCGCCTTCTCGCCACCGGCAAAGCCGAGCCGCAGCGTCACCGCATCGGCGATCGCGTCGCGCAGATGGCCTTCGCCATGGGCGTCGATATGGTCGGGCGCCGCGCCGGTGAGGCCCAGCGTCATGGAAACGTCGTGCGGTGCGAGGCACCACAGCGCATCTTCCTCGCGCCGCACTGCGCCGAGATTGAGCCGGTTCGCGTTGATGCGCTGCACGCGCCCCAGCGCGCCCGCTTGCACGAGCTCCTTCAGCTTGCGATAGGCCGGGTGGAATTGCAGGATATGGCCGGTCATCATCACCCGCGACGCATCGCGCGCCGCCGCGACGATCGCAACCGCCTCAGCGTGATCGAGCGTCACCGGTTTCTCGATGAAGACGTGCTTGCCCCCGGCAATCGCGGCGAGCGCCAGATCCTTGTGCCCCGAAGGTGGTGTCGCGATGACGATGGCGTCGATGTCGGGGGCGGCAAGCGCCTGCTCCACGGACATGGCGCGGCAACCGAACAGAGCCACCAGCGATTCGATGGTATCGGCATTGTTGTCGACGACCGCCTCCAGCGCGCCGAGCTGCGCGAAGCAGCGCACGATATTGCGCCCCCAGGCGCCGCATCCGATCACGGCCACGCGTGGCTGGTCGGCGCGCGGCCCGTTTGTGCTCTCAAGCGACATGACTGACTTTCGTTCCGGTAACTGTGCGCATCACGCGCTGCAAGCGCGAGCGGCGCCTTCATGCGCCCTGATGCGGAAAAATTCAACCATG
>PXAW01000114.1 GCA_003567055.1 Hyphomicrobiales bacterium | reverse complement strand
GCCGGTTCCGGCGCGCCGAAGGCGGTTGCTGCGCGAATCGTGTTATTGTTACGATAAACCCGCAAACACACCATACGGCGCCCTACTTACGCGGGGCGCCGTATCGGTATTCATCCTTGCCGCGACCGTCGGGGGAGGGCCGGTGGCGGTGCGGCCCGGCTTCAGCCGAGCCGTCCGCTGGCATGGGCCAGCATTGTATAGACCTTGCCCGTCTCGGAGACGAGATAGGTGCGCGTCAGGATCTGGTCGCGATCATCGCGGGCGACCTCACGCAGCAGGCGCTCGAACTCCTCGACATAACGATCGACCGTCTGGCGGAACTCCGCGTCGCGCCCGTATTTGCGGCGGATCTCCTCGAATGTCTCCCGGCCCTGGGCGGTGTAGATGTTGCGGTCGAACACGCCGTTCTCGCCGCGATTGAACCGATCCCAGGCGGATACGACGGCGCTGTGCTCGACCATCCGGGCGATATCGACCGAGATCGCGTTGAGCGAATCGAGTGCGGTGGCACCGGAATTGCGCGCGTTGCCGGATTCACCACGCGGCGGTTCCGCGCGCTGCTGAGGCGCCGCCGCCGGAGCCGGAGCCGGGTCGACCTTCGCCGAGGGCGCATCGTCGTCGTCGCGCGAGGCACGCAGCAGCAGGTCCGAGAGCCAGCCGCCATTGTCGCTGCCCTGACGGGCCGTGCCGGATCGCGGTGCTTGCGTATCGGTTCCACGCAATTGCGGCGCGGCGGAAGCGGGGGCCTGGGCAGGCGCCGGGGCTGGTGCCGCCGGCTGCGGAGCGGGTTGCGGTGCCGGCTCTGCCGCGCGTGCCTGCGGCGGCGGTGCTGCGGGCTGCGGTGCGGAATGTGCGGGACGCGCGACCGCCTCCGCCACGGCGGCCATCGCGCTCTGCGACGCCGCGCTCGTGGTGGTGCCCGGCGCCGGGCCCGACGTCCCCGTCATGCGCACGGCCTGACCGGTCTGGGCAGCCTGGGCGCTCTGCGTCGCGAGACGCGCGGCGTCGGTCTGGGCCACGTCCACCGCCTTGCCCGAGCGGCTGACCAGCGAGGAGAGCTCGTTGAGCGCCTTGATCTGGTCGGCGACGACGCGCCGCATGCTGGTCGTGGTTTCCTCCGTATCCTTGGGCAGTTCCGCGAGGCTGCGCTTGAGTTCGTTGCGCGTCGTCTCCAGCTCGCGCTGGATCTGCGACGTCATCGCCCGCAATTCGTCCGTCGCCTCACGGAAGCGCTCGGCGGTGCCTTCGAGCGCCCCCTGCATGTCGCGCGCGACATCCTCATAGGCCGAGCGGATTGCCGCGCTGGTGCGGGCGCGCTCGCCATCCGTCGCCTGACGGATCTCGGTGAACTGCTTCGTGATCGCATCGCTGCTGGCCTGGGCACTGTCGGCGAGGACGCCGCCGATCTGCCTGGCCTTGCTTTCGGCCTCGGTGAGCGAGCCTTCGATCAGCCCGGTGAACTGCCGGCTGACCTTCTCCATCTCGCCGGCGCGCTCCTCGACCCGCGCAAGCAGGCCTTCGAGCGCTTCGCTGCGCCCGTGCAGACCGGCGCCCATGCGCTGTTCGAGCTGCTCGAGCATCCGCGTCGCCTCGCCGAGCGCCGAGACCTGGCGCTGCGCGCTCTCGGCGGCGGATTCACCGCGCGCATCGAGCGTCTTGGCGAGCTCGCCGGCCTCGTAGAGAGCGCCGGAAGAAATCGAGCGCAGGGCCTGCGCCTGTTCGGCGATCCGCCCGGTGGCCGCGTTGGTCTGTTCGGCGACTTCCCCGAGCAGGCCGGAAATCTCGGTGACACGGGCGGAGAGGTTGGTCTCCACCTCGCCGAGATTGCCGCCGGCGCGGCGGGCGACCTCGTCGAGCACGCGGTTGGCGTCGTGCAGACGCACGAGCACGCTGCCGAGTTCGCCGCGAATGCGTTCGTTGGTCGCGACCAGCGCATCGATCGCCTGCTGTGCGCCCTCGTCGATGGCGCCCTTGAGCGCTTCGCTGGAGCGTCCATAGACGTCCTGGAGCTCGGCGCTGCGCTCGCGCAGCGTGTCGAGCAGGCGGCCGCCCTGCATTTCGAGGGAGCGCACGACGTTGTCGCCGGCATCGGCGATTTCGCGGGCGAGCCCCTGGCTGCGCTCGCCCAGCGCATGGACGAGCCCTTCGCCGCGCACGTCGATCAGGCTCTCGAGCTGGCTGACCTTGGCGCCGAGATTGCCCACCAGCGCGTCGCCGCGCGTGTCGATGCGCTCGCTGAGCTCACCGCCGCTGCGCTCGATCAGATTGGCGAGATTGCCGACCGTCGTCTCGATATCGGCGATCAGGGCCTGACCACGCTGGTCGAGATTGTTGCTGAGCGCATTGCCGCCCTTCTCCAGCAGATAGGCGAGCTGGCCGAGGCTGGTATTGAGCTTGGCGACGACTTCCTCGCCGCGCGCATCCAGCGTCGCCGTGAGGCGCTCGCCGCCACCGTCGAGCAGCGCGTCGATGCGCGCGATGCGGCCCTCGAGCTCCTGCACGAAGGCGTCGCCGCGCTGGTCGAGCAGCTTGCCGAGATTCTCGCCGCCATTCTCCAGCAGGCTCGCGATCCGCGAGATCCGGCCTTCGAGGATGGCGACCATGGCCTCGCCACGGGCATTGAG
This sequence comes from Hyphomicrobiales bacterium, assembly GCA_003567055.1. Taxonomy (GTDB): domain Bacteria; phylum Pseudomonadota; class Alphaproteobacteria; order Rhizobiales; family Beijerinckiaceae; genus Saliniramus. The sequence goes on along the minus strand of PXAW01000114.1, from coordinate 4,209 downwards.
ATTGGCGCCGATGCGCTCGCCGCCCTTGTCGAAGATCGCCTGCAGTTCATCGACGCGGGTGCCGAGCGTGCCGACGAGCGTCTCGCTGCGCTCCTCGATCATGCGGGCGAGGCCGTCCGACTGCTCGTTGAAGCTCTGGGTCGCTGCCGCGATGCGCTCGCCGAGCGAGACCACCATGTTGCGGCCGCGCTGATCGATGACCTGGCCGAGCATTTCCGAGGAGCGGTCGATCAGGGTCGAGAGCTCCTCGATCCGGTTGCCGAGATTGGCCGTGATCTCGCGTCCGCGCGTCTCCAGCTGCTGGCCGGCATCGCGGCCATGGCTGTCGAGCGTGTCGGAAAGGGTGCGGGTCTTCTCGTCGAGAATGCTGGCAAGCGATTCGGTGGAGCCGCCGATCGCCTGCGCGATCTCCTGACCACGCGTTTCGAACAGCGTGACGATGTCGTCGACGCGGCTGCCGAGCAGGTTTTCGAGGCTGGTGCTGCGCTCGCCGATACTGCCGGCGGCGGTTTCGAGCCGGGCGAGGACATCGCCTTCGAGACGGTTGACGCTGGTATCCAGCGCCTGGACGATCTCGCCGGAACGGCTGCCGAGCTTCGCCTCGATCTCGTCGGCCTTGGCGGAGAGCGTGTCGGCGATGGCGGCGCTGCGGGCCGTGACGATCTCGCCGATCTCGTCGACGCGCTTCTCCAGCGCCTGCGACACGTCGCGACCGCCTTCGGCGAGGACGCGGGCCATCTCGCCGGTGCGCACGACCAGCGCCTCGTTGAGGGCGGTGGCGCGCGCGCCGAGGGTGGCGTCGACCTTGCCGACGATATCGTCGAAGCGGGTGGTGATCTCGGTGCCGCGTTGCGTCGCGCGGTCTTCGAGTTCGCGCAGGCGGTTTTCGATCATGTCCGCCGCGTCGCGGGTCCGGTCGCCGAGCGTGTCGGCCAGCGCCTTGCCTTCGATGTTGATGACGCGGTCGATCTCGGAGAAGCGCCCGGAAATCACGCCGCTCATGGCTTCCACGTCACGCGAGAACTTGTCGACCAGCGCCCCGCCGTCGCGCAGCAGCGCCGTCTCGATGCGCGCGAGATTGTCGCCGATCACGCCGGACAGCTTCTCGGAGCCGCTGTTGACGGCCTGCTCGAAAGCCTCCGTACGGGTGCCGATGGCGCCGGTCAGCGCTTCGCTGCGGGCATCGATCGTGGTCTCGAGGGTGCGCGTGCGCTCCGTGAGTGCTTCGGTGAGGGCCGCCGTGCGCGTGTCGAGGCTCTGCTCGATCTGCTGCGTGCGCTCGCCCAGCTTGCCGGTCAGCGCTTCGGTGCGCGCGTCGATCGTCGTCTCCAGATCGCGCGAGCGTGCCGTGAGGGCCTCGGTCAGGGCCGCCGTGCGTGAGTCGAGGCTCTCCTCGATCTGCCGGGTGCGCTCGCCGAGATCCTGCTCCAGCTTGCCGCCGCGTTCGACGATGATGGCTTCGAAGCCGGCAAGGCGATCGCCCAGCAGCTTTTCGATCTGCCCGGCCTTCTCGCCGACGAGGCCGGAAACCGTTTCGCCGGACTGGCGCAGCGCATCATTGATGCGCGTGCCCTGGCCGGCAATGGCGAGCGCGACGCTCTTGCCGGTATCGGCCAGCTTCTCGCGGGTCTTTTCGGTGTGTTCGTCGAGATTGCGGTTGAATTCCTCGCCGGAGCGCGAAATTCCCGCCTCCATGCGCTGGCTCGCCTCGTCCAGGCGCGCGACCGCCTCCGTGCTCTTCTCGGCGAGGCGGGCAACCACCTCGTCTCCGCGCTTGCCGAGATCCTCGCCGATTTCGCGCAGGCCGGCGGAGATTTCCTCGCGCATGCGGGTGCCGCGAGTGCCGAGCTCTTCGGCAATGCCGTGACCCGTCGCTTCGAGGCGTTCGTTGATCTCGCTGCCGCGCGCGGCGAAGCTCTCTTCGAGCTTGCTCGCGGTGTTCTCCAGATTGCTGCGCAGCTTCTCGCCCTGATCGGCGAAGGAGCGGTTGACCTGATCCCCCGTCTCGGCCAGCGAGCGCGTGACGCTCTCGGCGCTCTCCAGGATCTTGCCGGAAAGCGCGCCGCTGGTTTCCTCGAGAGAGGCGCGGAATTCGTCGGCGCGGGCCGTGATCGCGGCGGCGAGCTCCTCGCCGGCCTTCGAGATGCCCGAGCGCACTTCGTCGGTGACGCCGCCGAGGCGCTGCACCAGTTCCTCGCCCCGCGAGGCCATGTCGTCGACGACCTGTTCGCCGGCGCGGCCCAGAGCGGTGGTGATGTGTTCGCCACGGCTTTCGATCGAGCCGCTGACACGGTCGCCGGTGGCGGAAATCGCCTCGACGATGCGCTGGGAGGCCTTGTCGAGATCCTGCGCGAAGGTCTCGTGCGAGCCGGAGATCGCCCCGCGGACGCGCTCGGCATTGGCGACGATCGCCTCCCGCTGGGCGATCAGCTCGTCGACCAGCGAACGGATGCGGATTTCATTGTCGGAATAGGCGCGCTCGAGTGTCGAGATTTCGCTGCGCACCAGCGTTTCGAGCTCACCCGCACGGGCCAGCGCCCGCTCGATACCGTCACCGACGGCGGCGACTTCGCGGCGCACGGCCTGCGAAACGGTCAGAACCGCATCGGTCGAGAAGCTCTCGGGCTCCGCCAGACGCATGGCGACTTCGCCCATCGACCGCGCGACCAGCTTCATTTCCTGGGAGCGGATCGCGAGAACGGCGGCGGTGAAGAAGAAAATCGTCGGTACCAGCATGACGGCGCCGGCAATCGCCGTCTGCGCCGCACCCCAGCCGGCGATCATGGCACCAAGGCCGCCATCGAGACCGGCAAGGCCGACCAGCGCGCCGATCCAGGCGAGCGAGGCCGCAGCGGCATATCCATACGGCATGCGGGAAGGGCGCACCTGCAGCGCCTGCATCAGCATGCCGATGCTCTGGCGGTCGTCATTGGCCACGCGTGAGCGGTCGGGGCTCACCACGCCGGCCTGGCGCTCGCCCTCGGCGCGGCGGGCTGAGAGTTCCTCGTCGAGGGCGGTGCGGTCGAAGCGGCGGGTCAGCTCGTCTTCCTCGATGGCGGGAAGGCGTGGCTCCTTCGGCGCATCTTTCGATGCGCGAACGGTTTCGGTGGCAGAAACCGGTGCCGCCTCATCCGCGCCGGCTTCATCCTTGTCCTTCGCGGATGATGCGCCGGGGGACGAATCCGCTCCGTCGCGCCCGGACTTTTTCTCCGCCGCGTCCTCCGGACCCAGGTTCAGTGCCTGCTCGACTGCCGACAGCGCCGCTTCCGCCGGATCCTTGAGCTTCTTTTCCGTTGCCATGTCGCCGCCTCGATAACGCAACCATTCGCGGGGTCATGCCTTAGCGCCGGCCGGTTAATGCTTCGCGCCGTGCATGGATGAAACACGTCTCACGCCGCCTCCATGCGTGCAAGAACGCTACCCACGATTTTCCATCGCTGAGTGTAGTCCCCTGCAAACTCAATGAAAACCGGCCTGGGACGCGATTTTAGCCTTTCATTAACGATATGGTTACCAAACCAGCAAAAGTTAGTCTGCACAAGGGTTTCACGCACCACATAACTGTGGACCGGGCGCAGGGTGGCGGGCAGAATCGCAATCCGGCCCGCAATGACACACCCTTCGGGCCGACGGAGGCGGGGAGTGATGACGAAATCGGCTGCTGCATCAGAGCGGGACATACCGCTCCTCGACAGCGACTATCTCGCCACCGCGACCTTCGACGACGAAGCGCTGGCGCACGAACTTCTCGGTCTTTTCGAAGGGCAATGCGATGCGCTGGCGCCGGTGATCGCACGGGAAGGCGGCGCGCTGCAGGCGCGTATCGATGCCGCCCACACGCTCAAGGGCGGTGCGCGTGCCATCGGTGCCTGCGCTGTCGCCGATGCCGCCGAGCGGGTCGAATCCGGCTTGCGCAGCGAGGGCGCTCTCCCGCGCGCAGAATGGACACGGCTCGAAACCGCCATGCAGGAGACGCGGGCCGTGATCGCCCGGCGCGGGGCGGCATAGCGAGGATATTGCGCGTGCCTTTTGCATTGCGAAGGCTGGCATCCTGTTTTGAATTGACCTAAGTACCCCCCGGATTACGGCGCCGGAAGCACCGGCGCGACGCCGGAACGTGCCCGAGGGGCCCAAAGGGGAGCAGTTGATGGTCAAGATCAATTTCGTCGATTTCGAAGGCAACAGCCGCACCGTCGAGGCGGAACCCGG
>PXAW01000592.1 GCA_003567055.1 Hyphomicrobiales bacterium | reverse complement strand
TCCTTCATCCTGAACTCGCAGGCGGGCAGCTACAATTCCGGCGGCGTGGAGACGCATATCCGCCAGCACGTGACCCAGCAGGGCGCGCTGCAATACACCACCTCGACCACCGATCTCGCGGTGAACGGCAACGGCTTCTTCGTCGTCTCCGATTCGAACGGCACCCCGTTCCTGACCCGCGCCGGCTCCTTCGTCCCCGATGGCGAGGGCAATCTGATCAATGCCGGCGGTTTCCAGCTGATGGGCTATCCGCTCGCGGATGGCGACCCCAACGTCGTGGTCAATGCCCTGGCCGGGCTCGAGCCCGTCAACATCACCCAGAATGCGCTGGAGGCGACACCGTCGACGGAAGGCATCTTCGGCGCCAATCTGCCGTCCAACGCCGATATCGTCCCGGCCGGCGATCGTCCGTCGGACAATGTGGCCGGCTCGGTCTTCGAGGCGAAATCCTCGCTGGTCACCTATGACAATCTCGGCAACGAGGTGGTGCTCGACATCTACTTCACCAAGACCAACGCCAATGAATGGGAAGTCTCGGTCTTCGACCAGGCCGAAGCCGGACCCGGCGGCGGCTTTCCCTATGGGGCCGGCCCTCTCGATACCCAGACCCTGGTCTTCGACCCGGCCAATGGCCGGCTCGCCGGCGGCTCGCCGAACGCACTCAACATCGCCATTCCCGACGGCCAGGCCTTCGAACTCGACCTCGCCGCCATGACCCAGGTCGCCGCCGACTACACCGTCATGCGCGCGGAAGTGAACGGCAACGCGCCCAGTGCCGTGCGCGGGGTGGAATTCTCCTCCGACGGCACGCTCTATGCCGTGTTCGAGAACGGCGACCGGCGCGCCACCCACCGCATTCCGCTGGCGGATGTCCGCAGTCCCGACAATCTCGTGGCCATTGCGGGCAACATCTATTCGATCGGCATCGATTCCGGCGACGTCACCATAGGCTTTCCCGGCGAAGCCGGGATGGGCACCGTGGTCACCGGGGCCCTCGAGCAGTCGAATGTCGATCTCGCCGACGAACTCACCAACATGATCGAGGCCCAGCGCGGCTACCAGGCCAATTCCAAGGTCTTCCAGACCGGCTCGGATCTGCTCGAAGTGCTGGTCAATCTGAAGCGATGATTCCGATCAGGCCCTTCGCCGCCGCCGCCGCTGATTCCGGGAACGCATCACCATGAACCTCTCCGTCGCCCTTTCCTCCGCGCAATCTGCACTCTCTGCCACCTCGACGCAGACATCGATCATATCGCGCAACATCTCGGGCGCAGCCGATCCCGGCTATTCCCGCAAGATGGGACTGACCTCCTCGATGGGGTTCGGCGGTGTCAAGGTCGTCTCGGTCGGTCGCACCGCCGACACCGCCCTGCATGCGCGCATGCTGGAGGCAACCTCCGGCGCTTCCGCGCAGCAGGCGCTGCTGAAGGGCTTCGAGACGCTCGCGCGCACGGTCGATGATCCGCAGCTGAACCAGTCGGTCTCCGCCTCGCTCGGCAAGCTCACCGATGCGATGCAGATGCAGGCGGAATCGCCCGGCGATCCGGTGCTCGGTGCCGCGACGCTGTCGGCGGCCTATGATCTCACACGCACGCTCAACGATGCGGCGCAGACGACGCAGCGCGCCCGGGCCGAGGCGGATGCGGCCATGGCCGATTCGGTCGATCGCATCAATGATCTGCTCACCCGCTTCGAGAGCGCCAACCGCGCCATCGTCGTGGGCACGCAATCGGGCACAGATGTCAGCGACGAGCTCGATACGCGCGACCGGATCCTGGGCGAACTGTCGCAGGAGGTGGGAATCTCCACCGTCACCCGCGCCGGCAACGACATGGTGATCTACACCGATAGCGGGGTCACGCTGTTCGAGAAATCGGCGCGCACGATCAGCTTCAACCGCACCTTCGCCTATGATGCCGGCACCACCGGCGCCGCCGTCTTCGCCGACGGCGTGCCGCTGACCGGGGCGGGCGCGAGCATGGGGATCAAGAGCGGCGCGCTCTACGGGCATGCCAAGCTGCGCGACGATGTCGCCCCGCAATACCAGCTCCAGCTCGACGAAATCGCACGCGGGCTGGTCCATGCCTTCGGCGAACCCGATCCGGGCGACGCGCCGGGCATCTTCGTCCTCGGAGCCGGTCCCGGTATTGCGGCGAATATCGGCGTCAATCCCGATGTCGATCCCGCGCTCGGCGGCGATCTCGCGCGCCTGCGCGACGGTGTCACGCTCAATTTCAACCCTGCCGGAGACGCCGCCTTCTCCGACCGGATCTACGCCATGCTGGAGGCTTTGAACGCGCCGCAGGCTTTCGATCCGGCGACCGGAATCAATCCGAATACCACCCTGGCGCGCTTCGCCTCCTCCTCGGTGAGCTGGCTCGAAGCCGGGCGCCAGCAGGCATCGCAGGAGGCGTCGTTTCGCGACACCATGCTCGAGCGCACACGCGAATCCCTGTCCAACGTCACCGGCGTCAATCTGGACGAGGAACTGGCCCTGATGATGGAGCTGGAGCGCTCCTACGGCGCATCCGCGCGCATCATCAGGACCGTCGACACCATGCTGCAGTCACTGCTCGCAGTGACGCGCTGATCCGGGGATGAACCGATGAAGACGAGTTTCGTATCCACACAGGCCATCGCGGATTCGACGCGCATGTCGATGATCCGGATGCAGGGCGAACTGGCCAAGGCCTCCAAGGAGCTCTCCTCCGGGCGGCTGGCCGATATCGGCCTGGGGCTGGGCAGCCGCACCGGCCATGCGGTGCAGTTGCGGCATGAATTGTCGCAATTACAGACGATCCGCGACACCAACGGGCTGGTGCGATCGCGGCTCGACACCTCGCAGGCGGCGCTCAAGGGATTGCTGAGCACGGCGGAGGATTTCATGAGCACGCTCGTCGCCATGCGCGACGGCGCAATCGCGGGCTCCGCCATCCGGCCGCAGGCGGATCTCAATCTGAAGGAATTGTCCGGCGCGCTGAACGCCAATCTGAACGGGCAGTTCCTCTTCTCCGGCATCAATACCGACGTCAAGCCGATGGCGAGCTATGAGGCCGACCCGCCCTCGGCGCCGAAAGCGGCGCTGGATGCGGCCTTCATCGCCGAATTCGGCTTCGCCCAGGATGATCCCGCCGTCGCGAATATCGATCCGGCGACGATGCAGGCCTTCCTCGACGGCGCCTATTCGGATCTCTTCCTCGATGACGCGCAATGGGAGGGCACCTGGTCGGATGCCTCCTCGCGCAATGTGCGCAGCCGCATCGCCACGAACGAGCTGATCGAGACGTCCGCCAATGCCAACGAGAAACCGTTCCGGCAATTGGCGATGGCCTATACCGCCATCTCCGATCTCGGCCTCGGCGAACTCGGGCGCGGCGCCTCGCAGGCGGTGATCGACAAGGCGATCGCCACGGTCAGCGAGGCGATCCAGGGGCTGACCTCGGTCAAGGCGCGGCTCGGCGTCTCGCAGAACCGCGTCGCCGCCGCCGACGAGCGCCTCTCCATCCAGCGCGACATCATCAACCAGCAGATTGTCGATCTGGAGAATGTCGATCCCTTTGAGACCGCGACGAAGGTCAACAGCCTGATGACGCAGGTCGAGATGTCCTACAGCCTGACGGCGCGAATCCGTCAGCTTTCGCTCCTGAAATTCACGTGAGGTGCCGATGTACCAGTTCACTTACGCCGAAATCGTCGATGATGCGGCTCCCGATGCGCGGGGTCGGGAGCGGCGCGCGGTCAAGCGCGGCGTCGAACTGCTCGAACAGGCGCAAAGCGCGGGCATCCGCTCGCGCGAGACCGTCGAGGCGCTGCATTACCTGCGCAGCCTGTGGAGCATCCTGATCGAGGATCTCGCCCAGCCGGAAAACGACCTGCCCGAGGCTCTGCGCGCCGATCTGATCTCGATCGGGATCTGGGTCTTGCGCGAGGTCGAGCAGATCCGGCTGGAGCGCTCGGACGATCTGCAGAATCTCATCGATATCAACACCATGATCAGCGAGGGCCTGAAATGAATCCGCGTGGAGAAACCGGGCGATCCGGCCAGTCGGGCACGATGCGCCTCGCGCTGAAGCCGCAGGAGCGCCTCTTCGTCAACGGCGCGGTTTTGCGGGTCGACCGCAAGGTCGGGATCGAACTGCTCAACGACGTCACCTTTCTCATGGAGAACCATGTGCTCCAGCCCGAGGAGACGACGACGCCTTTGCGCCAGCTCTATTTCGTGGTGCAGACCATGCTGATCGATCCGCTGCAGGCGTCACGCTCGCGGGGCCTGTTCGACGATCTGTTCGCGCCCACATTGCGCTCCTTCACCAGCCGCGAGATCATCGACGGGCTTCTGGACCTGCGTGAGGCGATCGATCAGGGGCGCTGCTTCGACGGGCTGAAGATTCTGCGCGGGCTGTTTGCCCGTGAGGCCGAAATCATCGGCGAGAGCCGGGCGCGCGCCCGTGCATTCGCCGCAGCCTGAGGAGTTACCGACGATGCTCGTCAATCCGACACAGGCCACGCCTGCCGGTCCCGAGACCCAGCAGAATGCCGTGAGCAAGGCGCAAGAACGCACGACCATGGATTACGATGCCTTCCTGCGGCTGCTGATCGCCGAGATGAAGCATCAGGATCCGCTCGATCCCACGGATGCCTCCGAATACGTCTCGCAATTCGCCTCCTTCTCGGTGGTCGAGCAGGCGATCCAGACCAACCGCAAGCTCGACGATCTGCTCGCGGGGCTCTCGCTCTCGCAATCGGGCGGCCTGATCGGGCGCCACGTCACCTCCGGGGACGGATCCGTCTCCGGCGAGATCGAATCGGTGCGCCTCACCAGCCAGGGGCCCCAGGCCACGCTCACCAACGGGCAGAGCCTGCTGGTCGGGCCGGGCGTGACCATTACCGGCGCGTCCTCATGAATGCGGTCGACGCCCTCGACATGATCCGCGACGCGATCTGGGTGGTGATCTCCGGATCGGGCCCGATCGTCGCCGTCGCCATGCTCGTGGGCGTCGCCATCGCCCTGATGCAGGCGCTGACGCAGGTGCAGGAGATGACGCTGACCTTCATCCCGAAGATCGTCGCCATCCTCCTGATGATCCTGATCACGGCCCCCTTCATGGGCGCCCAGATCTACGGCTTCACCGAGCGCGTCTACAGCTATATCGAAACGGGGTTCTGATCCTGCATGTCACGCATCGGCCGGCAGCGCCGGCAGGGCGGCATGGTCGATCACCGCGTCGCGGGGCAGGCGATAAGCCGGGTGCCGGCCGGCGAGCCCGGTGATACGGGTCGGATTGTAGAGGCTCAACCAGGGCGGATCCGCCTGCATCAGGCGATAGGCGCGCGCGTAATGCGCCGCGCGGCGCGTCTCGTCCGGCTCCGCGCGCCCGGCATCGATCGCCGCCTCGACCGCTGTTGAGGCATAGCCCTGCCACCAGGCGCCGCGCACGCGTTGATCGAGCTTCTCGACCAGCACGCGAAAGGTCGAGAGCGGGCTCGAATCGAACACGCACAGATCACCGATCTCCTTGCGACGCACCTGATGCGCATAGGCTTCGCGCTCGCCATGGCTGCGGATATCGATGCTGATGCCGAAGGCCGAGAGCTGCGCGCGCAGACCTTCGGAAAGCGCCTGCGCCTCATCGGGCAGGTGCGTCGGCGTATCGAGGGTGAGGGCGAGCCCGTCGCCGTGACCGGCCTGCGCCAGCAGCGCGCGGGCCTGATCGGGATCGTACAGAGGATCTTGGAGCGGATGATCCGCGTCGTCGATGGCGGGCGCGCCGAAATGCAGCGGGCTGATGATGCCGGGCAGAACCCGTCCGGCCCCGCCCGCCGCCCCGCGCAGGAGCGCGCCGCGATCGATCGCGAGGGAGAGCGCGCGGCGCAGGGTCGGATCGCCGAGCGGGCCGCGCGCGGCATTCATCATGAATATGATCGCCACCGGGGTGAGGCTCTCCACCCGCGTCGCCCCGTGCTGCGCGAGCGCCATGCTCGCCTGCGGATCGAGATCGGCTGCGGCCTGCGCCTGCCCCGCGACGAGGGCGTCGAGGCGGCGCGCGCGGTCCGGCTCGGCCAGGACGCGGATCGCGTCATTGGTGGGCCGGCGCCCGCGATATTCCGCGAAGCGGGTGAGCAGCAGATGCCCCTCGCCATATTCCTCCAGACGAAACGGCCCGCTGCCCGGCGCGGCGGCGATCGTGCCGGCCTCGAGGGCGTCGAGCCCGGCGGGGGAGAGGATGAAGGCCTGGGCGAGAATGTCGAGCAGATCCGCCATCGGCGCGCCGAGCCGGATGGTGAGGCTGTCGGCATCCTCGACACGGATATCCGCATCGCCGAGATAGGCCCGCCAGACCGCCGGCGAGCCCAGCGCATAACCCTTGTCGGGGCGCGCCATGCGCATGAGCGAGGTCTTCACCGCCTGCGCATCGCAGGGCGTCCCGTCATGGAAGAGCGTGCCCGGGCGCAGGCGAAAGCGCCAGATCCGGGCATCGGACGAGACCTGCCAGGCGCGCGCCAGGCGGGGGCGAAAGCCGCGCGGCCCATAGCCGACGAGGGTCTCGTAGAGCGCCCGGTAGAGCGCGAGCTCATCCGCCCCGTCGGTGCAATCATGCGGATCACGCAGGGGAAGGCGTGCCTGCATCAGGGTGAAGGGTCGCGTCTGTTCGAACATGCAGCGTCTCGTCGGTGATGTGTCCGGGGGAGAGTAGAGCATCACCGCGCGGCGGCGATAGCGGCGCGTGAAGCGGATCGGGAAATTTCGTCGCGGGCGGGATCGGGCGCTGGCAGGATGCTTGACTCGTCCGGGCAGAGATGGAATCAAATAGAGACCATTTGTAGAACATAAAGGGA
>PXAW01000443.1 GCA_003567055.1 Hyphomicrobiales bacterium | reverse complement strand
CGGCGCGTTCGACATCGTCATTGCCGACGATGACCACGGCCACGTTGCGGCCCATGGTAACGAGATCGCCATCGGAGTTGCGCGCCACATAGCGATTGCGCAGCTTTACCGTACCCTCGAAGGAGGATTCGATGAAGGAGGTATCCGCAATCTGCGCCGCACCACCGATGTGGAAGGTGCGCATGGTCAGCTGCGTACCGGGCTCACCGATCGACTGCGCCGCAATGACGCCGACCGCCTCGCCCATGTTGACGGGCGTGCCGCGGGCGAGATCGCGCCCGTAGCAGGTGGCGCAGACGCCGTTCTTCGTCTCGCAGACGAGCACCGAGCGGATCTTCACCTCCTGGATACCGGCGGCGTTGATCTGCTCCATATGGCTTTCCTCGATCATCGTCCCCTTGGGCACGATGACCTGGCCATCGGCATCGACGACATTCTCGCCGGCCGTGCGCCCGAGGATGCGCGAGGCGAGCGTCGCGACGACCTGACCGGCATCCACGATGGCGCGCATCGAGATACCCTTCTCGGTACCGCAATCCACTTCGCGGATGACGGCATCCTGCGCCACATCGACGAGGCGGCGGGTGAGATACCCGGAATTGGCCGTTTTCAACGCCGTATCCGCGAGACCCTTACGGGCACCGTGGGTGGAGTTGAAGTATTCGAGAACGTCGAGACCTTCCTTGAAGTTGGAGATGATCGGCGTCTCGATGATCTCGCCCGAGGGCTTGGCCATCAGCCCGCGCATGGCGGCGAGCTGCTTCATCTGGGCCGGCGAACCACGCGCACCGGAATGCGACATCATGTAGATGGAGTTCACCTGCTCGTCGCGCCCGGCATCGTCCTTGCGGACGGTCTGGATGCGCTGCATCATCTCGCCGGCGAGCTTGTCGGAGCACTTGGCCCAGGCATCGACCACCTTGTTGTACTTCTCGCCCTGCGTGATCAGGCCGTCCTGATACTGCTGCTCGTAATCCTTCACGAGCACGCGGGTCTCCTCGACGATCGACCATTTGTTGTCGGGAACGACCATGTCGTCCTTGCCGAAGGAAATCCCCGCCTTGAAGGCGTGGTAGAAGCCCGTCGCCATGATCCGGTCGCAGAAGATCACCGTCTCCTTCTGCCCGCAATTGCGATAGACCGCGTCGATCATCCCGGAGATTTCCTTCTTCGTCATCAGCTTGTTGACGATATCGAAGGACATGCGCACGCTCCTGGGCAGAAGCTGCCCCAGGATCGCGCGACCGGGTGTGGTTTCATAGATCTGCGTGAAGACGCTGCCGTCCTCGGCCACGTTCTGCGCGCGGAACTTGATCTTCGAATGCAGCGAGATCGACTTCTGGTAAAGCGCGTGATCGAGCTCGCCCATATCGGCGAAGACCATGCCCTGGCCGGGTTCACCATCGGCCATCATGGTCAGATAGTAGAGGCCGAGCACGATATCCTGCGACGGCACGATGATCGGCGCGCCGGAGGCAGGGTGCAGGATGTTGTTCGTCGACATCATCAGCACGCGCGCTTCCAGCTGGGCTTCCAGCGAAAGCGGCACGTGGACGGCCATCTGGTCGCCGTCGAAATCCGCGTTGAAGGCGGCGCAGACGAGCGGATGCAGCTGGATCGCCTTGCCCTCGATCAGCACGGGCTCGAAGGCCTGGATGCCGAGACGGTGCAGCGTCGGGGCGCGGTTGAGCATGACGGGATGCTCACGGATCACCTCGTCGAGGATATCCCAGACTTCGGGGCGCTCCTTCTCGACCAGTTTCTTGGCCTGCTTGACGGTGGCCGAATAGCCCTTGGCGTCGAGCTTGGCATAGATGAAGGGCTTGAACAGCTCCAGCGCCATCTTCTTGGGCAGGCCGCACTGATGCAGCTTGAGCTCCGGACCCACGACGATCACCGAACGACCGGAATAATCGACGCGCTTGCCGAGCAGGTTCTGGCGGAAGCGCCCCTGCTTGCCCTTGAGCATGTCGGAGAGCGACTTCAGCGGACGCTTGTTCGCACCCGTGATGACGCGCCCGCGCCGGCCGTTGTCGAACAGGGCATCGACCGATTCCTGCAGCATCCGCTTCTCGTTGCGGATGATGATGTCGGGCGCGCGCAGTTCGATCAGGCGCTTGAGGCGGTTGTTGCGGTTGATCACGCGGCGGTAGAGATCGTTCAGATCCGAGGTCGCGAAACGGCCGCCATCCAGCGGCACCAGCGGACGCAGATCGGGCGGGATCACCGGGATCACCGTCATGATCATCCATTCGGGCTTGTTGCCCGATTGCAGGAAGGCTTCGATGATCTTGAGGCGCTTGAGCAGCTTCTTGGGCTTGAGCTCGGAGGTGGTGACCGAAATCTCGTGACGCAGGTCGACCGCGATCTTCTCCAGATCGAGCTCGGTGAGGATCTTGCGGATCGCCTCCGCGCCGATCATGGCGGTGAAGCTGTCCTCGCCATACTCGTCCTGGGCGCGCAGATATTCCTCCTCTGACAGGAGCTGACGCTCCTTCAGGGGGGTGAGGCCCGGTTCGATGACGACATAGGATTCGAAATAGAGGATCCGCTCCAGATCCTTCAGCGTCATGTCGAGCAGGAGGCCGATGCGCGAGGGCAGCGACTTCAGGAACCAGATATGCGCCACGGGCGCTGCGAGCTCGATATGGCCCATGCGGTCGCGCCGCACCCGCGCGAGGGTGACCTCGACGCCGCATTTCTCGCAGATGACGCCCTTGTACTTCATGCGCTTGTACTTGCCGCACAAGCACTCGTAATCCTTGATCGGACCGAAGATCCGCGCACAGAAAAGGCCGTCGCGCTCGGGCTTGAAGGTCCGGTAGTTGATGGTCTCCGGCTTCTTGATCTCACCGTAGGACCAGGACAGGATCTTCTCGGGGCTCGAAAGCGAGATCTTGATCTGATCGAAGGTCTGCGGCGCGGCGGCCGTATTGAAAAGATTCATGACCTCTTGGTTCATCGCCGTCTCCTCGCTGGATGAGGACCGCAACGGTCTCCCCATCCGAAAACGCACAGGGGCGCGGGGATTTCCCCGCGCCGTGTCAATCTCGCATCATCCGTGACCGGACAGCCTCACTCCGCAGCCTCCGATGACGGCGGCAGCTCGTTCTGGGGGTTGGCCTTGGAATTCTTCAGCTCCACGTTCAACCCGAGCGAACGCATCTCCTTCACGAGCACGTTGAAGCTCTCCGGAATGCCGGATTCGAAGGTGTCGTCGCCGCGCACGATGGCCTCGTAGACCTTGGTGCGGCCCGCCACGTCGTCCGACTTGACCGTGAGCATCTCCTGCAGCGTGTAAGCGGCGCCATAGGCCTCGAGCGCCCAGACCTCCATCTCGCCGAAGCGCTGACCGCCGAACTGCGCCTTGCCGCCCAGCGGCTGCTGGGTGACCAGCGAATACGGGCCGATCGAACGGGCGTGGATCTTGTCGTCCACCAGGTGGTGCAACTTCAGCATGTAGATGTAGCCCACCGTCACCTGCCGATCGAAGGGCTCGCCGGTGCGCCCGTCATAGAGCGTGACCTGGCCCGAGCGGTTGAGCCCGGCCATTTCGAGCATCCGCTCGATATCGGCCTCCTTGGCACCGTCGAAGACCGGCGTGGCCATCGGCACGCCGCGGATGACGTTGGAGCCGAGTTCGACCAGCGTCTGCTCGTCGGCATCGGCCAGCCCCTCGTCCTCGCCGTAGATGCGGGTCATGGTTTCGCGCAGAGGCGCGATATCCTGCGTGCGCCGCCAGCCCTCGATCGCCTCGTTGACCTGACGTCCGAGCCCGGCTGCCGCCCAGCCCAGATGCGTCTCCAGGATCTGCCCGACATTCATGCGGCTGGGCACGCCCAGCGGGTTGAGCACGATATCGACCTGGGTGCCGTCCTCGAGGAAGGGCATGTCCTCGACCGGAACGATCTTGGACACGACACCCTTGTTGCCGTGACGGCCGGCCATCTTGTCGCCCGGCTGCATCTTGCGCTTCACCGCGACGAAGACCTTGACCATCTTCATCACGCCCGGAGGCAATTCGTCGCCGCGCTGCAGCTTCTCGACCTTGTCGAGGAAACGCTGTTCGAGACGCTTCTTCGATTCGTCGTACTGCTTCTGGATCGCTTCCAGCTCGGCCATGCGGGCATCGTCGGCGACCGCGAAGGCCCACCATTGCGAGCGCGGGATGTCGTTGAGCGCCTCGCGGCTGATCTCGGTATCCTTCTTGAAGCCCTTGGGCCCCGCGATACCGGTCTGGCCCACCAGCAGCTCGCCGACGCGGGCATAGGTGTTGCGATCGAGGATCGCCTGCTCGTCGTCGCGGTCCTTGGCCAGACGCTCGATCTCCTCGCGCTCGATGGCCTGGGCACGCTCGTCCTTGTCGACGCCGTGGCGGTTGAACACGCGCACCTCGACCACCGTGCCGGAAACGCCCGGCGGGATGCGCAGCGAGGTGTCGCGCACGTCAGAGGCCTTCTCGCCGAAAATGGCGCGCAGGAGCTTTTCTTCCGGCGTCATCGGGCTCTCGCCCTTGGGCGTGATCTTGCCCACGAGGATGTCGCCCGGATGCAGTTCGGCACCGATATAGACGATCCCCGCCTCGTCGAGATTCTTCAAGGCCTCTTCCGAGACGTTGGGAATGTCGCGGGTGATCTCTTCCGGCCCCAGCTTGGTGTCGCGGGCCATCACCTCGAATTCCTCGATATGGATCGAGGTGAAGATGTCATCCATCACGATCCGCTCGGAGAGCAGGATGGAATCCTCGAAATTGTAGCCGTTCCAGGGCATGAACGCCACGAGCACGTTGCGGCCGAGCGCCAGCTCGCCGAATTCCGTGGACGGTCCGTCGGCGATGATGTCGCCCTTGGCCACCACGTCACCGACGCGCACCAGCGGCTTCTGCGTGATGCAGGTGTTCTGGTTGGAACGCTGGAACTTCTGCAGGCGGTAGATATCGACGCCGGGCTTGCCGGGATCGGTTTCTTCCGTGGCGCGAATGACGATACGCGTGGCATCGACCTGGTCGATCACGCCGGCACGACGGGCGCCGATCGCAGCCCCCGAATCGCGTGCCACCACGGCCTCCATGCCGGTGCCGACGAAGGGCGCATCCGCGCGCACCAGCGGCACGGCCTGACGCTGCATGTTCGAGCCCATCAGGGCGCGGTTGGCGTCGTCGTTCTCGAGGAAGGGGATCAGCGCGGCGGCGACGGAGACGAGCTGCTTGGGGCTCACATCCATCAGATCGACCTTGTCGGGCGGCGCCACCACGACTTCGCCGGCCTTGCGGCAGATCACCAGCTCCTCGGTCAGGCGGCCTTCGCCGTCGAGGGGCGTATTCGCCTGGGCGACATTGTACTTGGCCTCTTCCATGGCGGAGAGATAGATCACCTCGCCCGCGACCTTGCCCTCGCTGACGCGACGGAAGGGCGTTTCGATGAAGCCGTACTTGTTCACCCGCGCGAAAGTGGCGAGCGAGTTGATCAGCCCGATATTCGGGCCTTCCGGCGTTTCGATCGGGCAGATGCGACCGTAATGCGTCGGGTGCACGTCGCGCACCTCGAAGCCGGCGCGCTCGCGGGTCAGGCCGCCCGGGCCGAGCGCCGAGAGACGGCGCTTGTGGGTGACTTCCGAGAGCGGATTGGTCTGATCCATGAACTGTGAGAGCTGCGACGAACCGAAGAATTCGCGCACCGCAGCAGCCGCCGGCTTGGCGTTGATCAGATCCTGCGGCATCACCGTGTCGATATCGACCGAGGACATCCGCTCCTTGATGGCACGTTCCATGCGCAGCAGGCCGAGACGATACTGATTCTCCATCAGCTCGCCGACCGAGCGCACACGGCGATTGCCGAGATGGTCGATATCGTCGATCTCGCCCTTGCCGTCGCGCAGGCCGACCAGCGCCTTGACCACGGCGAGGATGTCGTCCCGGCGCAGGGTGCGCACCGTGTCCTCGGCATCGAGATCGAGGCGCATGTTCATCTTCACGCGGCCCACCGCCGAGAGATCGTAGCGCTCGGCATCGAAGAACAGCGACTGGAACATCGCCTCCGCCGTATCGATGGTCGGCGGCTCGCCCGGACGCATCACGCGGTAGATGTCGAAAAGGGCTTCCTCGCGGGAGCTGTTCTTGTCGGCAGCGAGCGTGTTGCGGATATAGGGGCCGATATTGACGTGATCGATATCGAGCACCGGAATCTCGTCGAAGCCGGCATTGGCCAGCGCTTCGAGCAGCTTCTCGGTGA
The DNA here is from genome assembly GCA_003567055.1 of Hyphomicrobiales bacterium. Lineage (GTDB taxonomy): Bacteria > Pseudomonadota > Alphaproteobacteria > Rhizobiales > Beijerinckiaceae > Saliniramus. Next base: position 641 of record PXAW01000443.1, on the reverse strand, counting down.
TTTCCTCGCCGGCCTCGGCGTAGATTTCGCCGGTATCGGCGTCGACGGCGTCCTCGGCCACGTACTGGCCGACGAGATCCTCGTCGCTCGCGCGCAGTGCGGTGAGGTTCTTGTCGGCAAGCTGGCGCGCGACGCGGGCGGTCAGGCGCTTGCCGGCCTCGAGCACGACTTCCCCGGAATCGGCATCGACGAGATCAGCCGTGCCCTTGAAGCCCTTCATGCGCTCGCCGTTGAACGGCACGCGCCAGCCTTCCTTGTCGCGGCTGTAGGTGATGCGGTCGTAGAAGGTCGCGAGGATTTCCTCGGCATCGAGGCCGAGCGCATAGAGCAGCGACGTCGACGGGATCTTGCGCTTGCGGTCGATGCGGGCATGCACGATGTCCTTGGCGTCGAATTCGATGTCGAGCCAGGAACCGCGATAGGGGATGATGCGCGCCGCGAAGAGCAGCTTGCCGGAGGCATGAGTCTTGCCCTTGTCGTGATCGAAGAACACGCCGGGCGAGCGGTGCATCTGCGAGACGATGACGCGCTCGGTGCCGTTGATGATGAAGGTGCCGTTATCCGTCATCAGGGGCATGTCGCCCATGTAGACGTCCTGCTCCTTGATGTCCTTGACGGACTTGGCCTGCGTGTCGGGATCG
>PXAW01000064.1 GCA_003567055.1 Hyphomicrobiales bacterium | reverse complement strand
TGCCCGCGCGTGGACGCCATCCCCTTCGCCTCGGAACGGCGCTACATGGCCACGCTCAACCACGACCATCACGGCAACCATTTCATATACGTCAAAGGCGCTACGGAGCGAGTGCTCGAGATGTGCACCGGTGAAATGCGCGGCGGCGAGGTCGTGGATATCGACATCGACGTCTGGTTCGAACGGACCGAGGAGATCGCCTCGCGCGGGCAGCGCGTGCTGGCGGCGGCCCGCAAGGATGTCGGCGAGATGACGGAGCTGAGCGAGGAGGACGCGGAGAGCGATCTCGTCCTGCTCGGCCTGTATGGCCTCATCGACCCGCCCCGCGACGAGGCGATCCAGTCCGTCGATGCCTGCCAGAACGCGGGCATCCGGGTCAAGATGATCACGGGCGATCACGTCACGACCGCAAGCGCGGTGGCGCGCGAACTCGGCCTGGAGAATTCCGGCAAGGCGATGAGCGGGCGAGAGCTTGAGGATGTGGGCGATGACGAGTTGCGCAACATCGCCATGGATGTCGATGTCTTCGCGCGTGCCAGCCCGGAGCACAAGCTACGCCTGGTCCAAGCGCTCCAGGAGGAGGACGAGGTCGTCGCCATGACGGGTGACGGCGTCAACGACGCGCCGGCCCTCAAGCGCGCAGATGTCGGCATCGCAATGGGCCAGAAGGGCACCGAGGCGGCGCGTGAGGCCTCCGAGATGGTGCTTGCCGACGACAACTTCGCCTCGATCGAAAAGGCGGTGGAGGAAGGACGAACCGTCTACGACAACCTGCGCAAGGCGATTCTCTTCATTCTGCCGACAAACGCGGCCCAGGCGCTGATCGTGGTTGGGGCGATCCTGCTGAACATGACGCTGCCGATCACCCCGGTGCAAATCCTGTGGGTCAACATGATCACCGCTGTTACGCTCGGCATCGCCTTTGCCTGGGAGAAGGCGGAGGGCGATCTCATGAACCGCCCGCCACATCCGACCGACGAGCCGCTCCTGACCGGCTTCGTGATCTGGCGCGTCTGCTTCGTGGGTATCTTGCTGCTGCTCGGCGCCGGCTATCTCTTCCTGCAGGAGCAGGCGCAGGACGGCGCCACCGTCGATTACGCGCGCACGATGGCGGTGAACGCGCTTGTGCTCGGGCAGATCTTCTATCTGCTGAACACCCGGTTCTTCTATGCCCCTGCAGTCACGGTGGAAGGGTTCATCGGCAACAGGGTGGCGCTGATCGCAATCGGCGTCTGCATCGTGCTGCAGCTGGTCTTCACCTACGTGCCCTTCATGAACACCCTGTTCGAGACCGCGCCTCTGCACCCGATCGCCTGGGTGTGGGTGGTCGGCGTGGGCGTCGGGGTGTTCGTCCTCGTGGAGCTCGAGAAGCTCATGATCCGCAAGGACCTGCATCCGCTGGCGGGCTCGATCCGCTCGCAGGGCGAGGGTGATGAAAACCACGCCGATGAGAAGAGGGACAAGACGAAGAAGGACAAGGACATGAGCGAGAAGCAAGAGGACGAAAAGCGAGAAGACGAGCAGCGAGACGACGACAAGCAGGAAAAGCCCGGCGAGCGTCGCGAAAAGGAAGGCAAGGCTTCCGACGCCGCTAAACACAAGGACAATGGCAAGGAGAAGAGCGACGGCAAAGGCGGCGATACCGGCGGGCAGTCGCCGGAGACCATGAAGCTGCTCGCCGAAAAGGAACGCGAGATCGCCGAAGCCGAAAAGAAGATCGCACAGGCGGAGAAGAAGATCATCGAGGCCGAACTCCAGGAAGGGAAATCCGGCAAGGGGAACGGCGAAAAGGGCAAGGGAAAGGGCGACAAGGACGAAACGAAGCGGAACGAGGAATGAGCATCGAGGACTGCAAGGCCGGGGCGGGCCGCGTCGAACGAGCGGCCCGCTTCCGTTCTCTTCGACATGGACGGCGTCATCACGGATACGGCGACGGCGCATTTCGCAGACTGGAAGCGTCAACCGCCACTTCAACGATTGGCTCGAAGAAAACGGCATCGAGCCCTCCCCGGCACGCTGACGCCGATCGTCGCGGACCCGAGCAAGCCTTCGCTGCCGGTCGAAGGGGCAGTCGAGCAACATGAAACCGACATCTCGCAGGAGATTACCATGACGAACAACCGACATGACGGTGACGCGCTCGTATGCTGGTTTGCCGATCTCGACCGCGACGACAACGACCGCGTCGGCGGCAAGAACGCCTCGCTCGGCGAGATGATCGGAGCCCTGCGCGAGCGAGGGATCGCGGTCCCGGAGGGCTTCGCGACGACCGCCGCCGCCTACTGGGCCTTCATCGAGGCCAACGAACTGCAGGACAAGATCGCCGCGCAGGTCGAGAAGCTGAAGGGTGACAGGAGCAACCTGCGGCAGGTCGGGCAGGCTATCCGCAAGCTCATCCTCGGCGGGGAGTTCTCGCCGGAACTCGCCCAGGCGATCACGCGCTCCTACACGGAGATGGCGGAGCGGATCGGCGAGAAGGATCCAGGCGTCGCCGTGCGCAGCTCCGCCACCGCCGAGGATCTGCCCGAAGCGAGTTTTGCGGGCCAGCTCGAGAGTTTTCTCAACGTGCGCGGCGAGGAGGCGCTGCTCGACGCCTGCAAGCACTGCTTCTCCTCGCTCTTCACCGACCGCGCCATCGCCTATCGCGAGGATCGCGGCTTCGATCACATGAAGATCGCGCTCTCCGTCGGCGTGCAGCGCATGGTGCGCGCGGACCGGGCGGGTGCGGGCGTGATGTTCTCGATCGACACCGAAACCGGATTCCCGCGCACCCTCCTGATCAACGCCAACTGGGGCCTCGGCGAAACTGTGGTCCAGGGCTCCGCCGATCCGGACGAATACCACGTCTTCAAGCCGCTTCTCGACGACGAGAGGTTCAAGCCCATCGTGGAGAAGCGGCGCGGGGCGAAGGAAAAGAAGATGATCTACGCCAAGAAGGGATCGTCGGAACTCGTGGAGACCAAAAACGACGAGCGTGGCCGTTTCGTGCTGGAAGACGAGGAAGTCCTGACGCTGGCGCGCTGGGGCTGCGCCATCGAGGAGCATTACGGCAAGCCCATGGACATTGAATGGGCCAAGGACGGCGAGAGCGGCGAATTGTTCATCGTTCAGGCCCGGCCCGAAACCGTCCAGGCGCAGAAGGCGGCGGAGACGCTTCAGACCTACCACGTCGAGAACAAGGGCGAGCTGCTGCTCGAAGGCATCAGCGTCGGCGATGCGGCGGCGAGCGGCAAGGTGTTCGTGCTCGACAGCCCGGGCGACGGCGACAAGTTTCCCGAGGGCGGCGTGCTGGCGACCGAGCAGACAGATCCCGACTGGGTGCCGCTGATGAAACGGGCGTCGGCCATCATCACCGAGAAGGGCGGGCGCACCTCGCACGCCGCGATCGTCAGCCGCGAACTGGGACTGCCTGCGGTGATCGGCACCGGCAATGCGCGCGAGGTGCTGAAGGACGGCCAGGAGGTCACCGTCTCCTGCGCGGAAGGCAACGAGGGCTTTGTCTACGACGGGGCAGCCGATATCGAGGTGGAGGACGTGGATCTCGGATCCATTCCCGAGACCGAGACGGCGGTGATGGTCAATCTTGCAAACCCCGCAGCCGCATTCAGCTGGTGGCGCTTGCCGACGGACGGCGTCGGCCTCGCCCGCATGGAATTCGTCATCGGCAACCACATCAAGATCCACCCGATGGCGCTCGCGCATTTCGACAAGGTCGAGGACGAGAAGGCGCGCAACGAGATCGAGGAGCTGACGAAGGGCTACAAGGACAAGCCGGATTACTTCGTCGACAAGCTGGCGCGCGGCATCGCCCGGATCGCGGCGGCGCATCACCCCAATCCAGTGATCGTGCGCATGTCCGACTTCAAGACGAACGAATACGCCGAGCTCATCGGCGGGCGGCAGTTCGAGCCGGAGGAGGTCAACCCGATGCTCGGCTGGCGCGGGGCGAGCCGCTACTACGACGAGGGCTACCGCGACGGCTTCGCGCTGGAATGCCGGGCGATCGCGCGGGCCCGCGACGAGATCGGCCTCGACAACGTGGTCGTCATGGTGCCGTTCTGCCGCACGCTCGAGGAGGCCGACCGGGTGCTGGAGGTGATGGCGGAACACGGACTTCTGCGTGGGCGCACGGGCTTGCAGGTCTACGTCATGGCCGAGGTTCCCTCCAACATCATCCTGGCCTCGGAATTCGCCCGTCGCTTCGACGGGTTCTCGATCGGCTCCAACGACCTGACGCAGCTGTCCCTCGGAATCGACCGCGATTCCGACAAGCTGAAGAGCCTGTTCGACGAGCGCGATCCGACCGTCGCCCGCATGATCTCACGCCTGATCGAGGACGCGCATGCGCAGCAGTCCAAGGTCGGTTTCTGCGGGCAGGTGCCGAGCGACCATCCGGAATACACGCGCTTTCTCGTCGAGCAGCGCATCGATTCCGTCTCCGTGAGCCCCGACAGCTTCCTGAAGGTCAAGCAGCAGATCGCCGAAGCCGAGGGGCAGCGGCGGGCGGCGGATGCACGCGGATAGATGAGAGCGCATCAGACAGGAGAACGTCATGAAGATAGCGATTTTCGAGATCGAGCCCTGGGAGCGCGATGCGTTCAAGGGACTGGAGGGCGAGCACGAGGTCGTCTTCGACGAGCGCCAGCTCGATGCTGAACTCGCCGAGGAATTCAAGGACGCCGAAATCCTGTCCGTCTTCATCTATTCGGGCCTCGAAGCAGAGGTGCTGGAAAAGTTCGACGATCTGAAGTTCATCGCCTCGCGCTCGACGGGCGTCGATCACATCGACGCTGACTATTGCGAGAAGCACGGCATCAAGGTCGCCAGCGTTCCCGATTACGGCAGCAGCACCGTCGCCGAGCATGTCTTCGCGCTGCTGCTGGCGATCAGCCACAAGATCGTCGAGGCTGCCGACCGGACGCGGCGGGGGGATTTCTCGCAGCAGGGGCTCGTCGGCTTCGATCTCGCCGGGCGCACCATGGGGATCGTCGGGACGGGCGATATCGGGCAGCATGCGGCGAAGATCGCGAAGGGCTTCGGCATGGAGGTGCTCGCCTTCGACGTGAAGCCGAACGAAGAGATCGCCCGCGAGATCGGCTTCGAATACGTCGATCTGCACGAACTCCTGTCGCGCTCCGACGTCGTTTCGCTGCACGTGCCGGGAAGCGAGAAGACGAAGAACATGATCTCGACGGACGAATTCGCGGCGATGAAGCACGGCGCGGCGCTCATCAACACCGCCCGCGGCACGGTCGTCGATACCCGCGCCATGCTCGGCGCCCTCGCCGACGGCAAGCTGCGCGCGGCGGGGCTCGACGTGCTGCCCGAGGAGCCGGTCGTGCGCGAGGAGGCGGAGCTGCTGCGCTCGTATTTCCGCGAGACCCACAAGATGGACACCCTGCTCGCCGACCACATCCTCCTGCGCATGCGCAACGTGATCGTCACCCCGCACACGGCCTTCAGCACGGAGGAAGCCGTGCGCCGCATCCTGGACACGACGCACGAGAACATCGAAGGCTTTATCAAGGGCGAGCCGAAAAACGTGGCGATCGGAGGCGAGGAGTGAGGCCGGCTCTCCCGGAGCCGACCGGTCAATCCTTTCCTTCAAGATAGTAGCGATCGGTCGGCCGCAAATTGTCGTCCAGTTCGAAGACGAGCGGCTTGCCGGTCGGAATCTCGAAGCCCGGTATTTCGTCGTCGGAAACGTCGTCGAGGTATTTCACCAACCCGCGAAGGCTGTTTCCGTGCGCAGAGATCATGGGCGTGCGGCCTTGCATCAGGACCGGCTCGATGCGCTCAAGCCAGTAGGGCAGCACGCGATCGACCGTATCCTTCAGACTCTCGCAGCTCGGCAGATGCGTGCCGGCCACATGCTTGTAGCGTCGGTCGCGCCTCGGATGGCGCTCGTCGTCTTCTTCGAGTGCTGGCGGTCGGGTCGCGTAGCTGCGACGCCATTCATGCACCTGCTCCTTGCCGACCTTCTCGCGCATCTCGTCCTTGTTCAGCCCCTGCAAAGCGCCGTAATGGCGTTCGTTCAGGCGCCAGGAGCGGTGGACGGGCAGCCACCGCAAATCGTTCTGCTCGAGTACGATCCAGAGCGTTCGGATCGCGCGGGTCAGAACGGAGGTGAAGCACACGTCGATCTCGAAATTCTGTGCCCGCAGACGGCGCGCCGCTTCCTCTGCCTCGTCTACGCCGGCATCGGAGAGATCGACGTCGGTCCAGCCGGTAAAGAGGTTGTCACGATTCCAGATGCTTTCACCGTGGCGCAGAAGAACGAGACGGCGCATTTTCGTTCCTTTCCCGATTCCACAGGGGACGTTCGCGGGATCAATTCATGGCCGGGTGCAAAGTTTCATGGGCCGTTCTCCCGGCTTCTGCGAGGCTTTATTTCGCGGCGCTGGCGCGGCCCTCGTCCATGTAGGTCAGGGCCTTTGGCCAGCGGCGCATGTAGCCGGTATCGAGGCGCTCGATCGAGAAGCCCGCCTCTCGCAGCAGCGTCTCGACTGGATTGTCGAGATGACAACTGATCTTTGCTCATAGGGAATCGCAGCGATGCTGCCATCGGGCCACCGGTCGGTCTGGCGAAAGCCCGTGCTCGACGAAGAGCAGCGCGCCGTCTGGTTTCAGACCGCGCCGCATCTCCGCCAGAGCTGCGCGGGCAGATCCAGATGCGCAAGGTTGATGGATGGGAGACGCTTTCTCAACCGATCGAGCCGATCACGCTTGACCTCGCCGCCTGAGAAGCTGAACCTTCATATGTCCGGAACACGTCGCGAGGGAATTTCCACCAGATCCGAGACACGACCGCAGCCCGCACCCACGATCAGTGCGCCGTTGATTGCGCACGCTCGTGGCCGGAGTGTCTTGATCAATCGT
>PXAW01000277.1 GCA_003567055.1 Hyphomicrobiales bacterium | reverse complement strand
GCGCGGTGTTCTGCGTCAGCAGCGTGAACCAGGAATTGTCCGTGGCCGTGACCGTGCGCCCCAGAGCATGCTTGTAGATGTCGCCCGGCTCGAAATCCTCGTAGAACCGTCCGTTCCAGCCTTGCTTCAGGCCCATGGCGCTCTCCTTTTCGTTCACGCGATCACCGTTTCGATACATCCGGCACGCATGCGCGCCCATCGGCATTTCGACACGCCCCGCTCACTTGGGTGCACGCGCGCTCCGAAACTAGCCGCCTGAGCGCTACGATGTCACCGGCGGATCGTCACGCCGGCGGATTGACGCGCTGACAGGGCGGGCCGTATTCTCGGTATCGAGAAAACGAAGGATTTCGTGTCATGGACAACAACGCCTGCCATTGAGGCCCATTGCCCGCGGCCCTTGGAGCCGCGCATCTCCATGACAATCAGGAATTCCACATGCCCAGACTTTCGGGAAAACTATGCGTCATCACCGGCGCTGCGCGCGGCATCGGTGCCGCGATCGCGCAGGCCTTCGTCGCCGAAGGCGCCACCGTCATCCTGACCGATATCAACGAGGCGGCGGGCTGCAAAACCGCCGGATCGCTCGCCATGCCGTTCCACCGGCTGGACGTCTCCCGCGAAGATGACTGGGAAGCGTTCGCGACGCGCTTCCCGGAGGTCGATGTCGTCGTCAACAATGCCGGCATCACCGGCTTCGAAGGGGGCGCCGTGCCCCATGATCCCGAACACGCGACGCTCGCGGACTGGCGCGCCGTGCTGGCGGTCAATCTCGACGGTGTCTTCCTTGGCTGCCGCTACGCCATCGCCGCGATGAAGCGGCGCGGTGCCGGGTCGATCATCAACCTGTCCTCGCGCTCTGGCCAGGTCGGGATACCCGGGGCGGCGGCCTATGCCGCATCGAAAGCCGGTGTGCGCAATCATTCGAAGACGGTGGCGCTCTATTGCGCCGAGCAGGGCTGGGCGATCCGGTGCAATGCGATCCATCCGGGCGCGATCCTGACCCCGATGTGGGACGCGCTCCTCGGCGACGGGCCGGGGCGGGCCGGGCGAATGGCGCAATGCGTCGCGGATACGCCACTCAGGCGTTTCGGGGAGCCGTCGGAAGTGGCAGCCGTTGCGGTGCTGCTGGCATCCGACGAGGCGGCCTACATGACGGGATCGGAACTCACGATCGATGGCGGCCTGCTGGCCGGCAGCGCCGTTCGCCCGTGACAGGATCGCACCACGGCGGCGGCAATGCGCCTGAGCTTATGTGCCATTGCCGTCGCTCTTGCCCATATCGGCCCTGGCCAGCGCGATCGCCTCGCTGATCACGGCCTCGTCGGCGATCTGGTTGGCGAGGATCAGGACGAGGCGCGTATTGAGGACGGCGCTCTGCTCGTCGGTCAGGCCGCGATGCGCGTCTATCAGGATCCGATAGATGCGATCGGGATCGTCCATGCGGTTGTCGGTCTCGAGCGACATCGGGCGTCCCTCCGGTTTCTTCTGTTGTTGCCCGCCTCAAACCATAATGGCGCAGATTTGGCGCAGGGCCGCAATCCTGTCCAGAGCGGTGGGGCGGGAAGCCGGATGCGAAACAGCCGCCGAAAGGAGAGGTCGGCCTTTTCACGTATTGTGCCGGGGGGCGAAATAGTGCATGATCTTCAAATCGATCTTTAGGCCGGACGACTGGGCCGCTTTGCTCGCTGAAAAATGTGAGCCTACGCGCAGACTATCTCTCCTGAATTCGACTTCATGAATCGTGCTCCGCCGCGTGCGGGCCCGATTTTCGACGACTATGTACTATCTAGGACAAAACACTATGAATACCGGCACCGTTAAGTGGTTCAACGATCAAAAGGGCTACGGCTTCATTCAGCCGGATGAAGGCGGCAAGGACGTTTTCGTCCATATTTCTGCGGTCGAGCGCTCCGGCATGCGCGGCCTCGCAGAAGGCCAGAAGATCTCCTACGAGATCCAGGACGATCGCCGTACCGGCAAGTCCTCCGCAGTCAATCTCCAGGCTGCCTGACCGTCGATCCACTTGCATGAAGACGTTGCTCGTCTTCGCAAACGGATGTAAGCCGTCGCTCACCGAGCGGCGGCTTTTGCCGCGAATGGCCAGGAGTTATGGATGTCGAAAGAAGAGTTGATCACGTTCGAGGGTGTCGTCACCGAGGTTCTCCCGGATGCCAAGTTCCGCGTCGAGCTCGAAAACGGCCACGAGGTGATCGCTTACACCGCTGGCAAGATGCGCAAGTTCCGCATCAAGACCATTGCCGGTGACCGCGTGACCGTCGAAATGTCGCCCTATGATCTCGACAAGGGGCGCCTCGTTTTCCGCCACAAGGATGACCGTGGCTTCTCGGGCCCGCGCCCGCCTGCCCGTGGCGGCGGCAACCGCCGGCGCTGAGCCGGCAAAGCCGTCTGAGCCGCCCGTCGGGCCCTCCCTGATTCGCGTCGCCGATCAGCGCGCGGCGCATGCGGGTTCCATCAGGCCCGCTCACAGCCCGCCGCCTGTTGCGCGGTGACGCGCCTGCTGCAATTGTCCGTTTCCCGATTCGGTCAGGAAGACGATCATGCCAGCCAGCGGCGATAAACATGCGATCTCGCTCGATGACATCCGCGCTGCGGCGCGCGTGATCGAGGGGCATGTCATCACCAGCCCGATGATCCATTCGCCGCGCCTGTCACAGCTGACCGGCGCGCAGGTGCAGCTGAAGCTCGAGAACATGCAGGCGACCGGCGCCTTCAAGGAGCGCGGTGCCGTCAACCGGCTCGCGGCGCTCGATGCGGATGCGCGCGCTGCCGGCGTCATCGCCATGTCGGCCGGCAATCACGCCCAGGCCGTGGCTTACCATGCCCGCCGCATGAATATCCCCGCAACCATCGTCATGCCCGAAGCCACGCCTCTGGTGAAGGTCGAGAATACGATCGCCCATGGTGCGCGCGTCGTGCTGCACGGCGAAACGCTCGTCGAGACCGAGGCCGAGGCGAAGGCCATCGCCGCGCGTGAAGGTCTGACCATGGTGCATCCCTTCGATGATCCGCTGGTGATGGCGGGGCAGGGGACGATTGCCCTCGAAATGCTGGCGCAATGCCCCGGTCTCGATACGCTGGTCGTGCCGATCGGCGGCGGCGGCCTGATCTCGGGGATCGCCGTCGCCGCGCGTGCGCTCGCCCCCGATATCCGCATCATCGGCGTCGAGGCTGCCCTCTATGCCTCGTTCCACAACGTGCTGACGGGCGATGACCTGCCGATCGGAGGTGCGACGCTGGCGGAAGGCATCGCCGTCAAGCATCCCGGGCGCTTCACATTGCCGATCGTGCGCGATCTCGTCGAGGAGATCGTCGTGGTCGAGGAGGATCTGATCGAGAGCGCCGTCAATGCCTGCGCCACCTACCAGCGCACGATGGCGGAGGGCGCCGGCGCCGCCGGCATCGCGGCCATGCTGGCACGACCGGATCTGTTCGCCGGGCGTAATGTCGGCGTGGTTCTGTGTGGCGGCAACATCGATGCCCGCATCCTCGCATCGGTGATGGTGCGCGAACTGGAGCGCGAGGAGCGCGTTGTGGCCTTCAGGATCTACTCGCATGATCGTCCCGGCCTGCTCGGGCGAGTCTCGACGCGTCTGGGCGAACTCGGTGCGAATATTCTGGAAGTGTCGCACGGACGCCTTTATCTCGATGTTCCTGCGAAGGGTGTCACCGTTGATCTGACGATCGAGACACGCGACGCGGCGCATACCGCGCAGATCTTCGCCGCCCTGCGTGACGAGGGGTACGAGCCGCGCCGGATCGATCCGCGTGGTCTGATGCAGGCGGGACCATGAGGCCGGAGGAGGCAGGATGACGACGATACCACAGACAATCCCCCTCGCCGCCGGCGGGACGACGGGTGTCCTCGGCCGGCGCTTCGTGGCGCTCTTGATCGACCTCGTGATCATTGCCGGCTTCGTTATGGTGCTCGGATTCGCGATCACCATTCTCGGATTCCTGACCTTCGGTCTGGGCTGGCTGCTCTTCGCCATCCTCGTGCCGGGCGCCGCCATCCTTTACACGGCGCTGACCATGGGTGGGCCGGGGGCGAGCACGATCGGCATGCGGCTGTGCGGGCTGCGCGTGGTCGATGCGGCGAGCGGTGTGGGGATCGACCCGCTGCGTGCGGCGGCCCATGCGCTGCTGTTCTATTTCGCGGCCTACACCTTCCTCATCCTGCTCGTCGATGTCGTGATCGGTTTTCTGCGAGACGATGCCAGATTGGGGCGGGATCTGATCGTCAATCTCATCGTCTTGCGTGCGCGCCCCTGACGACGGTGGGATTTCGCGAAAAACCGGTGCGATCTTCAGAAAACGGCAACGGCCTGACAAAAACACCCGTTGTCGATCTTCGATCCGGTGTTATCTTTCCTGACGGGGCAGGAAACATCGAGAGCGGAGCCGCAACGGCGTGACCAGACATTCGCGCGATACACCGCAGTTCTTCCTGACTGCGCCGACGCCGTGCCCCTATCTCGACGGGTTCGAGGAGCGCAAGGTGTTCACGCATCTCGTCGGGCACCGCGCGGGAGAGCTCAACGATATTCTCACCCATGGCGGTTTCCGCCGCTCGCAGACGATCGCCTATCGCCCGGCCTGCGAGAACTGCCGCGCCTGCGTTTCCGTGCGTGTACCGGTGGCGGATTTCCAGCCGTCGGCGAATATGCGCCGGCTCGCGCGCATCAATGCCGATCTTGTCGGCGAGATTCGACCGAACCACGGCACATCCGAGCAATACGCCCTGTTTCGCCGCTATCTCGAGGCACGTCATGCCGATGGCGGCATGATGGATATGTCGATGCTCGATTACGCCATGATGGTCGAGGACAGCCATATCGATACAATGGTCGTCGAATACCGGCGCAGCGGGCCGGATTCACGGATCAACGGGCGCGGGGAGGGCCCGCTTCTCGGGGTATGCCTGTCGGATGTGCTCTCGGATGGTCTGTCGATGGTCTATTCGTTTTTCGATCCCGATGTGCCCCGTCGCAGCCTCGGCACCTATCTCATTCTGGAGCATATCGAGCGAGCGGCCAGGATGGGTCTCGATTATGTCTATCTGGGCTACTGGGTCCAGGGCTCGCCCAAAATGGCCTATAAGGAGCGCTTCATGCCGCAGGAGCGGCTCGGCGGGCGCGGGTGGGAGCGGGTCGAGCGCTGAAAAGCGCAAGCGGGATCGGACTTCCCGCCATTGATCCGGGCGCGCGGCGCGGGCTTTTCTATGATAACCATCTGTCATTGCCTCCGGTCGGTAGCGCCTGCTGTCAGGAAATTCGGTTCATGAGTGAAGACACCCGCCGTATCCAGCGCCCCGCGCGCGACCCCTATCTCTTCCGGCCGATCAGTTTTCGCACGGTCGAGTCGCGCAACCGCATCATGATGTCGCCGATGTGCCAGTATTCCGCGCAGGACGGCATGCCCAATGACTGGCATTTCGGCCATATCGCTGCGCGCGCCGCCGGTGGCGTCGGCATCCTCTGCGTGGAGGCGACCCATGTCAGCGATATCGGGCGGATCACGCCGCATTGCCTCGGCATCTGGAACGATGCGCAGCGCGATGCACTGGCGCGGATCGCATCGCATGTGGAGAGCCTCGGTGCGGTGCCGATGATCCAGCTCGCCCATGCCGGGCGCAAGGCTTCCGTCTCACAGCCCTGGAAAGGCACGAAGCCAATCCCCGTCAGCGAGGGGGGATGGGAGACGATCGGCCCCTCGCCGCTGCCGCAAACTCCGCAATCGCCTCCGCCGCGCGCGATGAGCCAGGCGGATATCGACCGCGTGGTGGAAGAATTCCGCGATGCGGCGCGCCGGTCGCGCGAGGCCGGCTTCCGGATCGTCGAGGTGCATGCGGCGCACGGGTATCTGATCCATTCCTTCCTCTCGCCGCTGAGCAATCACCGCACCGACACCTATGGCGGCTCGCTCGAGAACCGGGCGCGGCTGCTCAATCAGGTGATCGATGCGGTGCGCAGCGAATGGCCGGCGGAGCTTCCGCTCTTCGTGCGTATCTCTGCCACCGACTGGGTCGAGGGCGGGCTCGATCTCCCGGCTTCGATCGCGCTGTCGCGGATGCTGGCGCAGCGCGGGGATGTGGATCTGATCGATTGCTCGACCGGTGGCGTCGATCACCGCCAGGCGATCCGGCCCTATCCCGGCTATCAGGTCCCCTTCGCGGAGGCGATCCGCCGTGAGGTGGGGATCGCCACCGGCGCCGTCGGGCTGATCTCGGCGCCGGAACAGGCGGAGGAGATTCTCGCGGGAGGGCGCGCTGATCTGGTGATTCTGGGTCGTGTTCTGTTGTATGATCCGCATTGGGCGCTGCACGCAGCGAATCAACTGCGCGCGGAGCATGTCGTCTGGCCGGTGCAGTACGAGCGCTCGAACATCTTTTGAGCCGGGATTGCCGCTTGCAGGCAGCGTCGGGCCTGTTGCGACCGGTTGTCGCACAAGCGGCAGAAAGTGACGTGTCATGTTCGATATCCGCGATGCCGAGATCGTACGCGAAATCGTGCGCTGGGGAGGGTTTCGCGCCGCTGCGACGAAACTCAATCTCACGCAATCGGCGATTTCGGCACGGGTTTCCGGTCTGGAAGGGCGCCTCGGGCTGACGATTTTCGACCGGCGCCGGCGCGGGGCGCAACTCACGCCGCAGGGGAGGGCGTTTCTGGAGCAGGGCGAACGCCTCGTGGCGATGCGCAACCAGATCGCTGCCGCGCTGGGACCGCAAGGGGGCTTCGCCGGCACGATCCGGATCGGCGTGGCGGAGACCATTGTGCATACCTGGCTCGCGGGAATGCTGACGCGGCTCGCCGAGAGCCTGCCGGAAATGCGCCTGGAGCTTTCCGTTGATACTTCACCGGTTCTCGAGCGAAAGTTGCTCGACAACGTC
>PXAW01000115.1 GCA_003567055.1 Hyphomicrobiales bacterium | reverse complement strand
GGGCGAGCGCAAGGCCGAGAGCAAGGGTGAGGGCAAGGGTGAGAGCAAGAGCGAAGCCCCCGGCGGCACCGGTGCGGGGCGCGGGGCGCGACGCAGTGCTTGATTTCAGCCCCCGGCGCCATGATATCAGGCGGGAACGATGCAGAACCGCCGCTGATGCGGCCCGAGAACTGCCGCCGACGCGGCTAATGAACCGTCGCTGACGCGGCCCATGCCTTTCGAGAGCGAGTGATTACGGACGAGCCATGACAGACAGCCATCCGAAAGCCCCCAACAGCAATCCTCAATCCGGCAATGCCGATCCTGCAAATGGCGGCCCTGCCCCGGGCAATCCGGAATCCGGGACCACTCATGCAGGGTCCGCTCATGCAGGGTCTACTCATACCGGCGCGACTTTCGCCAGCCAGGCCTATGCCGCAGCCGCACAGGACAGCGCCCGACAGGAAGGGGCAGGTCATGACGCTGCCTCATCCACAGCAGGCCAGGCCGAGGACGGCGCCCCCGGCACTGACGCCCTCGCCGCTGCCGAAGCCGAGAAGGCGGAGATGAAGGACAAGCTCCTGCGCACGCTGGCCGATATGGAAAATCTGCGCCGGCGCACGGAAAAGGAAGTCGCGGATGCGCGCGCCTATGCGGTGACGGCCTTCGCCCGGGACATGCTCACCGTCGCCGACAACATCCACCGCGCCCTCGATGCCGTGCCGGCGGAAGCCCGCGCACAGATGGATGACGCGCTCAAGGCGCTGATCGAGGGGATCGAGCTCACCGAGCGCGATCTGATGAAGAGCATGGAGCGTCACGGCGTGCGCAAGCTCGCCCCCGAGGGCGGGAAATTCGACCCCAACCTGCATCAGGCCATGTTCGAGGTGCCGGATCCGAGCGTGCCGAGCGGTCAGGTCGTGCAGGTGGTGCAGGACGGCTACGTGATCGGCGAGCGCGTCCTGCGTCCCGCCATGGTCGGCGTCGCCAAGGGCGGGCCGAAACCCGCTCCCGCAGCACAGGGAAATGGCGGATCCGACAGCGCGGCCTGAGGGCCGCGCCGTGCGCCCGCCACGAAAGCCGGCTCTGTTCTTCGCCGGCGGCACCCTCCTCGCGGTATTTCTCGCCCTGATCGGGTGTGCGCCACAAATCGACGAGGCGCAGGCGCGGCTGTGCCGGATGGCGCTGCCGGCGCTCAATCCGGAAGGCGCCGATATCCGCATCACCCGCCTCGCGGCGGCGCGGGAGGGTCCGGGTATCCGCATCGATTATAGCGTTGTCCTGAGCGCCTCCGTCGGCACACGCAGCCGCACGGGCCCCCGCCGCGCCTGGGTGATCTGCCGCTTCGATCCGGTCCCGTTCTCGCAGATCGAACCACGCCTTGCGGCGATCGAAACGCAGGACGGCCCCGTCAGTGGTGCCTCGGTCTATCTGATGCAGCGCTTCTGGCTGCGCATCCCGGAGGCCGCCGCCGCCGATCCCGGTCGTTGACCGCGTGGCCGGAAACGCCTATCGGGGAGCTGATCCGGCGCTCGCGGCGCCGCCGGGAGTCATGATGAGCCAGGATCCGGACAAGGACCCAGCACGGGATCGGGACCCAGCACGGGATCGGGACGCGGCGGGGTGCCGCCTGCCGGTCACCTGCACCATCATCGCCTGCGATGAAGCCGACCGGATCGGGCGCTGCATCGATTCGGTGCGCGATCTCGTCGCTGACGTCGTCGTCGTGGATTCCGGCTCGCGCGACGATACGGTGGCGGTGGCCGAGGCGCATGGTGCGCGGGTGATCTTCAATGCATGGCCGGGCTACGGCCCGCAAAAGCGCTTCGCGGAAGATGCAGCGCATCACGACTGGATCCTCTCCCTCGATGCGGATGAATGGCTGGCGCCGGAGACGCGGGCGGAGATCGCCGAGATCTTCGCGCAGGGCGAGCCCGCTCTCGCGGGTTTCCGGTTTCGCATCCCCACCGTCTATCCGGGCCGTGAGCAACCGCGCCCCTTTGCCGGCTATCATGCCCATGTGCGCCTGTATGACCGGCGCCGGGTGCGCATTCCCGCTTCTCTCGTGCATGATGCGATCGATTTCGATCCCGCCTGCATGCGCATGGCGCAGCATCCGATTCACCACCAGAGCATCCGCTCGCTGGCGCATCTCGTGGAGAAGAACATCGCCTATTTTCATCTCCAGGCGCTGGAGATGCGGCGCTCGAAGCTGACCACCCTGCCCCGCCTGCTGGTGGAGCCGCTGGCGTCTTTCTTCAAATATTATTTTCTGCGGCGTCATGTCACCGGGGGGTTGTTCGGCCTGCGCTACGCCCTCACCGTCGCTTATATTCGCACCTATCGCCTCGCGGTGCTGGCCGGTTTCTTCCGCAGCCGGACCGAGGCGGCGCGGCGCGGGCTCGAAGCCGGGCAAGGCGCGGATGCCGCGCATCCCTCTGCGCAATCGCGCGCGACGGAATAGAGGACCGATGGACGAGGATTCCGCAGGAACGGGTTTCGATGCTTTCGCCCATTGCGAGGGCCTGGTGCGGGAGGGCGATCCGGATCGTTATTTCGCCATCCTTTTCGCCGATGCGGCGGCCCGCCCGCATCTCTTTGCCCTCTACGCCTTCACCCTTGAGATCGCGCGGGTGCGCGACGCGGTGAGCCAGGCGCTTGCCGGCGAGATCCGGCTGCAATGGTGGCGCGATGCGCTCGCGCCCCAGATAGTCGGGTCCGAGGCGGCGACCGGCGCGCTGAGCGGTGATGTGCGCGCCAATCCGGTGGCGGCGGCGCTGCTCGACACGATCGCCCGCTTCAATCTGCCGGTGCAGCCGTTGCTCGATCTGATCGATGCGCGGCTGAACGATCTCTATGACGATCCGTTCACGGATCTGAACCAGCTCGAAGGCTATTGCGGGGAAACTTTCAGCGCGCCGCTGCGCCTCGCCGGGCTGATCCTCACCGATGGCGCCGATGCGGGTGATGCCGATGCCGCCGGTCACGGTGGTGTGGCGCTGGGCATGACGGCCCTGATGCGCGCCTTTCCCGTGCATGTGCGGCGCGGTCAGATGCTGTTGCCGCCTCTGGATGTCCTGGCGGAGCAGGGGCTCACGCGCGGCGATATCGTCGCTGGTCGCGCCGATACCCGAAAGCTCGCCGCCGCGATGGCGCGGATGCGCGACCAGATCCGCCGCCATCGCGATGCAGCGCGCGCGGCCCTGCCTGCCTGCGATCCGCGCATCGGGCCGCTCTATCTGCCGCTGGCGCTGATTCCGCTCTATCTCGATCGCATGGAGCGCGGCGATTACGCGCCCTATGAGACGCGCGTGGAGGTCCCGCGCTGGCGCCGGCTCTGGCATCTGTGGCGGCAGGCCCGCAAGGGCTGGCGCTGATCAGGGACGGCGCGTGCGGGGACGCACAGCCCGCAATACCGGGGCGCGGGATTGTCTGGCTGCGCCTCCCATGCTTGGTTCGATCCGCGATCAGCGGAGGATGGGCGATGGCGGATGATCTGACGGCGCCGGAGACGGCCTGGGAACGGCTTCGGGCGGAGGAGGTCAATGCCCGCGCGCGCGACGATGCCATCGTTTTCCTGCCCGTCGCCTCGACCGAGCAACACGGGCCGCATCTGGCTACGGGCGTCGATACGCTGCTCTGCACGGCGGTCTGCGACCGTGCCGCCGCGCTGCTGCTGGCGCGGGGAGAGGCCTGTATCCGCGCCCCGGCCATGCCTGTGGGGCTTGCGGCGCATCACATGCCCTTCGGCGGGTCGCTGACCCTCTCGCTTTCGACCTGGCATGCGCTGTTGCAGGATATGTGCCGCGCGATCGCCGAAGCCGGGTTTTCGCGCATCGTGATCGTCAACGGCCATGGCGGCAATGCGAGTGCATTGAACGCCCTCTCGGGCGAATTGTCCCGCGCGGTTCCCGCGCGTATCGCCGTGACGACCTATTTCGGGCTCGCCGAGACCGAATTCGCTGCAATCCTGGAGGATCAGCGCGGTGTCCTGCATGCCTGCGAGGCGGAAACCTCGATGATGCTGGCTCTGGCTGGCGATCTCGTCAAGCACGATGCGCTGCCGGGCGCCTACGGCCCGCCGGCTCAGGATGCGGCATCGGTGCTCGGCGCGCCGATGTATCGCTGGCGAGACTTCACCGCGCTGACGCGCACGGGGGTCATCGGCGATGCCCGCCATGCAAGTGCCGAGAAGGGCGAGAAGCTGATCACGGTCGCCGCACGGGCGCTTGCGGGGATGGCCGGCGATCCGGCGCTGTGGGCCTGATCAGTCCGCGCGCTCATAGACGCGGTTGAGCCGCGTGCGGGCGATCTCGTAATAGCCCTGGGCTTGTAACAGGGCCGGCAGGTCCATCTGCCAGCGATCGCCGGCATCCTCCACGATCAGCAGACGCGGAAACAGCGCCGGGGCGACATCGCGGAAGAACGGCTCGAGAATGATGTCGGCGGCACCCTCGACATCGAGTTTGAGGGCATCGATATGCCCGTAATCCTCGGCCTCGATCAAGGCCTGCAGGGTGGTGGCGGGTACCCTGATCGGCTTGGCGAGGCCGGAGCCGACGATCTTGACCGAGGACTGGCCCGAATTGCCGGGATCGAGAAAGAGTGTGAGCTCACCCGGCCGGTCCGCCACGGCACAATCCACCGCCTTGATACTCATGCCCGGATTGAGGCGGATATTGAAGACCAGCCGGTCGAAGATTTCCGGCTGCGGCTCGACGCTGAGGATCCGGGTCCCGGGCTTGCCCTGCGCGGCGACGAAGAGCGAATAGGCGCCGATATTGGCGCCGATATCAATGAAGACGAAATTCTTGCGCAGCCTTTCGGCGAGGATGGCGCGCTCCTGCGGATCGAAGAATTGCGGCGTGAAAAGCACCCGCCTTTCGCAGAGATTGTTGTAGGGAAACAGCCGCATCCGGGCGCCGAATGTCTCGATATCGACAGGATGGCCGCGCAGTGCCCGCACGGCGATCCGGCGCAGGACGAAGGACAGGCGTTTCTTCAGCCACGAGTCGGAGGCCGCGCGGGTTGCCGCGAGGATACGCGCAGTCATGCCTTGGGGCGCATAGGCGCCGAAGGGCGCGGTTTCCGGCATGCGTTCTGGCCTCACGCAGTCTCTGATCGATCACCGGTCGGGACGGTTTTTCGTCTTCGCATTCTTGCGCGGCGGGTGCAAGCGGGTCCGTGCGCGCATCCCTCTTCCGGCCCGGTATCGGTGACGGCGCCCGATATGGGCTTGCGCCGGCCTTGAATCCCGCGCCCGAGTGGCTATGGTCTCCCCGATAACCAGCCGCGAGCCGCCATGACCATCGACGAAACCACCGAACTCGACACTGCGACCCGCAAGGTCCCCCTGCACGGGCCGGAAGCCTTCGAGGGCATGCGCCGGGCCGGCAAGCTCACCGCGCAGGCGCTCGATCTCGTGGCCGAAATGATCCGCCCCGGCGTCACCACCGAGGCGATCGACGAGCTGGTCTTCAGCTTCGCCATGGATCACGGCGCCTATCCGGCGACGCTGCTCTATCGCGGCTATCCGAAATCGAGCTGCACCTCGATCAACCATGTCGTCTGCCACGGCATCCCCAACGAGAAACCCCTGCGCGAGGGCGATATCGTCAATGTCGACATCACCCTGATCGTGGATGGCTGGCACGGTGATTCGAGCCGGATGTATTTCGTCGGCGACGTTTCGCGCAAGGCGCAGCGTCTGTGCGACATCACCCATGAATGCCTGATGCGCGGTATCGCGGCGGTCAAGCCCGGCGCCACCACCAACGATATCGGCGCGGCGATCCAGGCCTATGCCGAAGGCGAGCGCTGTTCGGTGGTGCGCGATTTCTGCGGCCACGGGCTCGGTCGCGTCTTCCACGATGCGCCGACGATCCTGCATTTCGTCGAGCCGAATTACGAGGTGAAACTCGCGCCCGGCATGATCTTCACCATCGAGCCGATGATCAATCTCGGCCGTCCGCACGTGAAGGTGCTCGGCGACGGCTGGACGGCGGTGACGCGCGATCGCTCGCTCTCGGCCCAGTTCGAGCATTCCATCGGCGTGACGGAGACGGGCTGCGAGATCTTCACGCTCTCGCCCAAGGGCTACGACAAGCCGCCCTATCAGATTGCATAATTTCGTCTCTTGCAATCTTGACGCTTTCGCAACCGGAATCCGGCGCCTAGAATAAGCGCGAGAATCACGCTTGCGCGCCGGAGTTCGCCACCATGTCCGCCCTCGAGGACGAGACGCCGCATTATTACGGCCATCGTGATCGTCTGCGCGCGCGTTTCGGCGAAGTCGGCGGCGATGCGCTGCCCGATTACGAATTGCTCGAACTGGTGCTGTTCCGCTCGATCCCGCGGCGCGACGTCAAGCCGCTGGCCAAGGAACTGATCCGTCGCTTCGGCGGCTTTGCCGAGACGATCACCGCCTCGCGCAAACGGCTCGGCGAGATTCCGGGGCTCGGCGAGGCGACGATCACCGATTTCAAGATCATCGAGGCCTCGGCCCGGCGTCTGGCCAAGGGTGCCGTGGCCAAGCGTCCTGTCCTCTCGTCATGGAGCGCGGTGATCACCTATTGCCGCACGGCGATGGCATTCGCCGAGAAGGAGCAATTGCGCCTGCTCTTTCTCGACAAGCGCAACGCGCTGATCGCCGACGAGGTGCAGCAATCGGGCACCGTCGATCACACGCCCGTCTATACGCGTGAGGTGGTCAAGCGCGCCCTCGAGCTCTCGGCCACGGCGATCATCCTCGTGCATAACCACCCCTCCGGCGATCCGACGCCCTCTCAGGCGGATATCCGCATGACGAAAGAGATCGCCGATGTCGCCAAACCCCTCGGCATCAGTGTCCACGACCACATCATCGTGGGCCGCGAGGGCCATGTCAGCCTCAAGGGGCTGAAGCTGTTTTGAATTCACCGGCACCCGGAGGAGGTGTCACCCCCAGGGCCCGCGAGGGCGGCCCGC
>PXAW01000560.1 GCA_003567055.1 Hyphomicrobiales bacterium | reverse complement strand
TGCGTGCGGCGTTTCGCGCCATGACCACCGGACGTCCCGGCTCCGCGCATCTCGGCCTGCCCTACGACATCCAGTACGACGACGTCGATCCCGCCGATATCTGGGCTGATCGCAAGCTCGGACGTTACCCCTCCTATCCGCAGGCGCCGGAGCCCGGTGCGGCGGAAGCAGCGCTCGATGCGATCCTCTCGGCCAAGCGTCCGCTGATCGTCTGCGGCGGCGGCGTGGTGATCGCCGGGGCGATGGATGCGCTCGACCGCTTTGCCAGCCGGCTCGACATCCCCGTCGCCACCTCGATTTCCGGCCAGGGTTCGCTCGCGGAGACGAATCCCGTCTGCGTCGGCGTCGTTGGCTCGAATGGTGGTACGGACGAGACCTGGGAGGCGATGACGAGCGCCGATCTCGTCGTCTTCATGGGCTGCCGCGCCGGCTCGACCACCACCGCGCGCTGGGAGGCGCCGGATCCGGGCTCGCGGATCGTGCATTTCGACAGCGACCCGATGGTGCTGGGCGCCAATTACCAGGCCGAAGTCGCGGTTCTGGGCGATCTGCGGCTCGCCCTCGACCAGCTCAACGCCGCGCTCGATGCGCGCGAGGATGCCAGCGCACGCTTTCGCGGCGCGGAGATCGCCTCCGATATCCGCCGGCGCAAGTTCGAGGCCTTCATGCGCTATGCCGAGACCAACGAGACGCCGCTGCGTCCCGAGCGCGTCGTCGCTGCCTTGCAGAAGATCCTGCCGGAAACCGCGACACTCGTCTCCGATCCGGGCACGACCTGCCCGTATTTCTCGGCCTATTTCACCCTGCCGCGCCCGGGCCGCCATTTCATCACCAACCGCGCCCACGGGGCGCTGGGCTATTCGCTCTCGGCCTCGCTCGGCGCCTGGTACGGGCGCCCCGACAGCAAGGTGGTGGCGCTGATGGGCGACGGCTCCTTCGGCTTCACGGCGGGCGAGCTCGAAACCATCTGCCGCGCGCGGGCGCCGATCACCTTCGTGGTGATGTCGAATTCCGCCTATGGCTGGATCAAGGCGAGCCAGAAGGCGGACAAGGGCGCGCGCTATTACAATGTGGATTTCGGGCGCACCGATCACGCCGCCGTCGCCGCGGCCTATGGGGTGAAATCCTGGCGCGTGGAGCGACCGGAAGATCTGGAGCGCGTGTTGCGCGAGGCGGTGGAGACGGACGGGCCGACGCTGGTCGACATCATCGCCCAGCCGCTGGAAGAAGCCGCCGCACCGGTGCGGCGCTGGATGGGGTGAGGGGCATGGCACAGTCGGGGCACGAAACGAAACATGTGGTGGTGATCGGCGCCGGGATCATCGGCGTCTCCACCGGAATCTGGCTGCGCCGCGCCGGCATCCCCGTCACCCTGATCGACCGGTCCGGCCCCGGACAGGCCACCTCCTACGGCAATGCCGGGGTGCTGGCCGCCTGTTCGGTGACGCCCGTCACCGCGCCGGGGCTGATCGGCAAGGCGCCGCGCATGCTGATGAACCCGGATTTCCCGCTCTTCATGCGCTGGTCCTACCTGCCCAGGCTCGCCCCCTGGCTGGTCCGCTATCTCTCCCATGCCAATGATACCGATACCCGGCGCATCGCCCGCGGGCTCACCCCGATCATCTCCGACAGCGTCGCGCAGCATCACGCGCTCTCCGACGGCACGCCCGCAGAGGCGCTCGTGCAGGACAGCGATTACTGCTTCGCCTATGCCGACCGCGCGGCGTTCGAGGCCGATTCCTACACATGGGAACTCCGCGAATTGGCGGGCTTTCGCCCGGTGGTGCGCGAGGGCGCCCAATTGCGCGAATACGAGCCGTCGCTCGGCAATGATATCGGCTGCCTCGTGAGCGTGAGCGATCATGGTTTCGTGCGCGATCCCGGCGGCTATGTGGCGCGACTCGCGGATGTCTTCCGGGGCATGGGCGGCACCATCGTCGAGGCGAGTGCCGAGAATTTCGATCTCTCCGGCGGACGCATCCGCGCGCTGGAGACGAGTGCCGGGCGGTTTGAGTGCAGCGATTGCGTCATCGCCACCGGCGCCTGGTCCAAGCCTCTGATGAAGAAGCTCGGGCTCGATGTGCCGCTGGAGAGCGAGCGCGGCTATCACATCATCTTCGAGAACGCACGCAACGGCCCGCGTGCGCCGACCATGGTGGCGAGCGGGAAATTCGTGGCGACACCGATGGAGAGCGGGGTGCGTTGTGCGGGAATCGTCGAGTTCGGCGGCCTCGATGCCCGTCCTTCACGGAGCCCGCTGACGCTGTTGCGCCGTCAGGTCCGCCGTGCCTTTCCGCATCTCGAGGCCAGCGGCGAAAAGGAATGGCTCGGCCATCGCCCTGCCCCCGCCGACAGCCTGCCGCTGATCGGCGAAGTGGGCACGACCGGCGTCTATACCGCCTTCGGCCACCACCATATCGGCCTCACCAGCGGCCCCAAGACCGGGCGGCTTCTGGCCGACATGCTGGCGGGAATGCCGGCCACTATCGATCTGGCGCCCTATGCGCCCGACAGGTTTCGCGCATGAGACGGGCATGAGACGGGCATGAGACCGGCATGAGACCGGCATGAGCGCCCGAATGCGCGGGGGAATACGGGTCGCGATCCGGGAGCGGAGCATCTACGCAAGAGAGAAGGCCCGTGTTAGCGTAGCGTAAACTAAGGACCACAACCAAAACAGGGGAACCGACAACATGCAGGGAATTCGCAGTCTTTCCATTCTCGGCGCCGGCCTGATGGCCGGGGCGCTCGTCCTGGCGGGACCGGCACAGGCCGAGTATCCCGATCCCAATCGCGAAGTGCGCCACATCATGCCCTGGGGCGCCGGCGGCGGCACCGATACGGTCATGCGCGGCTTCGTCGAGCATCTCCAGAAGCATCTGGGCACGTCGATCTATACCGACAACGTCACCGGCGGTGTCGGCTCGGTGGGCTGGATGACGCTCAAGGGCGCACCGCCCGACGGCTATACCATCGGCACCGTGACCTACGACATCCTGACCGTCGAGCACCAGAACATGGCGCCCGTCTCCTGGGAGGATTTCGAGATCATCGGCATGGTGACCGAACATGCCACGGCGCTGGTGGTACGCGCCGAGGATTTCGAGACGCTCGACGATTTCATCGCCGCAGCGCAGGACAATCCGGGCGGCCTGACCGTCTCGAACGCCTCCACCGGCGGTGTCTGGCACCAGCACGCCGTCGCCATGGAGCAGGAGATCGGCCTCGAACTCAACCACGTCCCCTATGAGAGCGCGGCGCCGCAGGTCACCTCGCTTCTGGGCGGCGAGACCATGGCGGCGGTGATCAGCCTGCCGCCGGTGATGGAATATGTCCGCTCGGGCGAGATGCGCGTTCTGGCCGTGATGGCCGATGAGCGTGTCGAGATGGTGGCGGACGTGCCCACCTTCACCGAGCTCGGTCACGATGTGGTCTATGGCAGCTTCCGCTTCATCGCGGCGCCGCCGGAGACGCCGATGGAGATCGTCGAGGTGCTCGAACAGGCCATGTACGACACCTTCCAGGATCCGGAATTCCTGGCCTGGGCCGAACAGGGCGGCATCGGCGAGCGCTGGCTCGATCGCGAAGCCTCCATCGCCTATATGGAGACGATCGGCCCGGTCATCGGCCAGCTCATGGTCGATCTCGGCCTGACCGACTGACCGACCGGGTGAGCCGGCGCTGCGGCGCCGGTTCGCTGTCGATGCGGTTACACCCGGTTGCTCGGCGAGCCCGCAACTCTCTTCCTTCCGTCATCACCATCGCGTCGCGGCCCGCCCGTGACGCATCATGGGGGCGTTGATGCATTTGCCACGCAAGCTTTTGAGGGGTGATGCCGTCATCGGCGTGATCCTGCTCGCACTCGCGCTCTGGTACGGGCTCGAGGCCCAGGGTTTCCGGCCCGGTCGCGCCGGCGATCCCGGCGCGGGCATGTTTCCCACATTGCTCGCCCTGTTGCTCGGGGGGCTCGCCCTGTGGCTGATCGTCAGCGCCCTGATCGCGCCGCCCGGCGCGGAAGAAACCGATCCCGAACGCCGTGCCCGCCAGCGCGCGATCGCACTGGCCGGCTTCATCCGCGCAGCGATCGCGGCGGCTCTGTCGGTTGCCTTCGTCGCGCTGTTCGAGACGCTGGGCTATATCATCGCCACCGGGCTCTATGCGGCGGCGATCTCGCTGCTGTTTCGCCGCGACAATCTCCTGATCACGCTGCTCGCGGCGGCGGGGGCCGTGGGCTTCCTTCATCTGCTCTTCAGCGTCTTCCTCAATGCCCGTCTGCCGATGGGGCTGCTCGGATGAGCCGCGCCCGTTCGCTCACACCGCATCAGTGCCGTTCCGGAGGCTGCCATGCTGGCTGAACTGCCCGATGCCATCACTCTCTTCATGGGTGATCTGCGGCTGATCGGTTTCGTCTGCCTCGGTGTCGTGCTCGGCGTCTTCGTCGGTGCCGTGCCGGGTCTGACCGCGACGCTCGCGATCGCGCTGCTTCTGCCCTTCACCTTCGGCATGCCGGCGCTCGAGGCCGTCGTGCTGATGACCGGGATCTTCGTGGGCGGCATCTATGGCGGATCGGCCACCGCGATCATGGTGCGCGTGCCCGGTGCGCCGGCCAATACCATGACCATGCTCGACGGCTACGAGATGCTCAAACAGGGCAAGCCGGAAGTGGCGCTGGGCCTGGCGACCGCCGCATCCGTCTTCGGCGGCCTCGTCGGCGGCATCCTGCTGATTCTCTTTGCGCCGCAGCTCGCGCGCTTTTCCCTGAAATTCCAGTCGCCGGAAATCTTCGCGCTGGTGGTGCTCGCCCTCGTCGCGGTCGCGGCGGTGAGCCAGCAATCACTGGTGAAGGGGCTGATCGCCACGGTGATCGGGCTGATGATCTCCACCGTCGGCATCGATCTCGCCGGCGTGCCGCGCTACACCTTCGAGATGTTCCGCCTCTATACCGGCGTGCCGCTGATCCCGCTGGTGATCGGTCTGTTTGCTCTCGCGGAAGTGCTGCGCCGCCTGGAGGAACCGCACAGCCGGCCCAAGCAGGTGGCCTGGGTCTCGTTCCGGCGCATCTTCGCCTTCGTCCCGGTCTGGCGCCAGGTCGGCTGGAAACTGCCGTTGAAATCCTCGCTGATCGGCGCCGTGATCGGCGCTCTGCCCGGCGCCGGCGCGGCCATGGCGGCGTTCCTGGCCTATGCCGAAGCGAAGCGCTCCTCGCCGCATCCCGAGAAATTCGGCACCGGCATTCCCGAGGGCATCGTCGCCCCCGAAGCCTCCAACAACGCCATGACCGGCGGCGCCTTCATCCCGATGCTCGCCTTCGGCATTCCCGGCGATGCGGTCACGGCGGTGATCCTCGGGGCGCTGGTGATTCAGGGAATCGTGCCCGGCCCGCAGCTCTTCTCACAGGCGGGCGATCTGGTGCTGCCGCTGATGGTGGGCTTCATCTTCGCCTATCTCGTCCTGATGATCGTCGGCCTCGTCATGCTGCCCTGGTTCGCCCGCGTCGCGGTGATCGATCACGCCGTGCTGTTTCCGATCATCGCCGCCGTCGCGGTGGTCGCGGCCTATGTTTCCGAGCGCAGCGTCTTCGCCATGGCAACGATGGTGGCGATCGGCATCGGCGCCTGGCTGATGCAACGCCTGCATTTCTCGCTGGTGCCGGTCCTGCTCGGCGTGATCCTCGGGCCGTTGCTGGAGCGCAATTTCAGGCGGGCGCTGGGCATTTCCGGCGGTGATCCGGCCATCCTCGTCAGCTCCTGGATCGCGGTGATCCTGCTTCTGACGGCGGCCTTCATGGCGTTCTATTTCGCCTGGGTACAGCCGCGTCAGCAGCGCCGGCATGAAGCACAAGCGGCGAAGGCGCGCGGTGAGGCGGAGAACACGGGAGGCGGGGCATGAGAGCGACGGCTCAATCGGGTGCGATCGCGCGGGTCGTGCTGATCACCGGGGCGGCGAGCGGCATCGGCGCCGAACTCGCCCGCCAGATCGCGGCTCCCGACACGGCCTTCGTGCTGCATACCCGCGCGCGGCGCGAGGCGCTGGAAGCGGTAGCCGCCGATTTGCGCGACAGCTGCGCCGGCAGCATCTGCGTCACCGGCGATCTCGCCGATCCGGACACCGCGCCCGCCCTCGCGCGCGCCGCGCAGGACGAATATGGCCGGCTCGATCAGGTCGTGAGCGCAGCCGGTTACGCGCGGCGCGGGGCGCTCGCACAAACCGAAGCGGATGATCTCGAAGCGGCCTGGCGGGCGATGACGCTCGGCACATTCGCCCTGGCCAAGGCGGCGATGCCGCTCGTGGCGCAATCGCCCTGGCCGCGTTTCGTCGCGGTGAGTTCCTTCGGCGCGGCGCATTATCCGGAGAACGGCCTGTTCATGGCCAGCGCCGCCGCCAAGGCCGGGCTCGAATCGCTGATCCGCACCATCGCCTCCGAACATGCCGCGCGCGGCATCCCGGTCAATGCGGTTGCGCCTGGCTATACCGAGAAGGATGGCGGCCATTCCTCCCTGAGTGCCGATGCCTGGGAGGCGATCAAGGCCGATATCCCGATGCGCCGGCTTGGACGCCGCGAGGAGGTGGCCGGCCTGATCGCCTTTCTGCTCGGCCCCCTCGGCGGCTATGTCACCGGCCAGGTGCTGCATGTGGATGGCGGGCTGACATTATGAAGCCGCCGGCCTTGTAACCCTTGCCGCGTCGGCGCCTCGGTGCACGACCCGCCGCGAGGGCGTGATGCGTGCGCCCCTGCGGTGACGAGGCGTTTCTTTTACCATGATCACGGTCAGAAATTGACGATCACGGGAGTTATTCTGTACCAACGGCGCAACCTGATAATTTTACTATTTTTAATAGTGAGATTCGATGCTATCTGCGCGCGCCCCCGTCTCGCCCGTTCCGATGACCCGTATCCAGGCGATGACGGCACCGCCGGGCTGCCGCGTCAGTGCAGCCGGGGCTGTCGGATCGGCAGGGACG
>PXAW01000403.1 GCA_003567055.1 Hyphomicrobiales bacterium | reverse complement strand
CGCCGCCATTGGTAGCGTGCGCCGTTTCGGCGTCAGCCTCGGCCATGAGCGATGATCCCCTCATCGGATTTGCGGTGCCGCCGATCTTGATGCCAGCGTGACCAATCGCATATTGGTTCGTCCGCGATGACGGGATCAAGCGCGGTGATCGCCGTATCCATATGGGCGATTCACCAAGTTTCGGGGATTCACTCCGGGCTTGCCGGATCCAGCCGCAAGCGCCGGCCTGCCATCGGTTGCGCGCATGCGCTGCTATATCAGCATGGCGCGCGGATCGCTCAGAAGTCCGATCAGATACGCCGTAAATCGCGCAGCATCGGCGCCGTTGATGACGCGGTGATCGTAGCTGAGATCGAGCGGCACCATGGGGACCGGGCGCGGCGTGTCGCCTTCCCAGACGGTGATCGTCTCGGTGCGGGTGATGCCCAGAATCGCGAGTTCAGGCGGGTTGACGATCGGCGTGAAGCCGATCCCGCCGATTCCCCCGAGCGAGGTGATCGTCATCGAGGCACCGCCCATCGCATCGGGGCCGAGCTTGCGGGCCTTGGCCCGGGCCGCCAGATCCGCGATCTCCCCGGCGATCTGCCACAATCCCTTGCGATCCGCATCCCGGATCACGGGCACCATCAGCCCGTGCGGCGTATCGACGGCAATGCCGATATGGACGTAATCTTTCAGGACCAGCCGTTCGCCATCCGCCGTGAGCGAGGCGTTGAAGCGCGGGAAGGCGTGCAGGCAGCGCGCGAGCGCCGCGACCTGGAAGCTCAGCGCCGTCAGCCGGATCCCGCGCGCCTGCGCCTCGTCCTTGAGGCTCGCGCGAAAGGCCTCGACGGCGCGCATATCGGCCCGGTCGTGATGGGTGACCTGCGGGATCTGCGCATTGGCGGCGCCGAGATTCGCGGCGGCAAGCCGGGCGATGCGGCTCATCGGTTCTTCCGTGACGGGGCCGTATGCTGCGTGATCGATGTCCCAATATGACGTCCCGGGCGCAGGAGAGCTCGCCCCGCCCGGCGTGCCGGCCTGCGCGCCATCGCCCTCGATATCCTCGCGTGCCATGGTTGTGCGGCCTAGCGCCCGGGCGCGTTCCTCGAGATCGACGCCCCTCTCGCGGGCGAGGCGCCGGACCGAGGGTGCGGCAATGATTTCAGACATCCCGGTCTCCTCACCAGCTCGCGGAAATATATTGGGTTTCCATGAATTCGTGCATGCCCTCATGCCCGCCTTCCCGGCCCAGCCCCGATTGCTTGACGCCGCCGAACGGCGCTGCCGGATCGCTGACCAGCCCGCGATTGAGCCCGACCATGCCGTATTCGAGCCGCTCGCAGACCTGCATGGCGCGCTTGAAATCGCCCGAGAAGACATAGGCGACGAGGCCGTATTCGGTCGCATTGGCGCGCCGGATGACGTCTTCCTGATCGCTGAAACTCTGGATCGCGGCGACGGGGCCGAAGATTTCGTCATGCACGCAATCGGCCGTCTCCGGCACCTGCGAGAGCACCGTCGGCGGATAAAAGAAGCCCTTGCCCGCCGGGATCTCCCCGCCGCATTCCAGCTTCGCGCCCTTGGCGCGTGCATCGGCGACGAAGGCGGCGACCTTGTCGCGGGTATCGGCATTGACGAGCGGGCCGACATCGACCTCCGGATCGGTGCCGTCACCCACCTTGAGGGCGGCCATGCGCGCGCTCAGCCGCCGGGTGAATTCCGGCGCGACGGCTTCATGCACGTAGATGCGGTTGGCCGCCGTGCAGGCTTCGCCGAGATTGCGCATCTTGGCCAGCATGGTGCCCTCGACGGCCAGATCGAGATCGGCATCGTCGAAAACGATGCAGGGCGCGTTGCCGCCGAGCTCCATGGCGGGTTTGAGCACCTGCCCGGCGGCGGATGTCAGCAGCTTGCGCCCGACCGCCGTCGAGCCGGTGAAGCTGACCACGCGCACGCGCGGATCGGCCAGCATGTGATCGACGAGCGCGCCGGTGCGCTTCGAGGGCAACACGTTGACGAGCCCCTTCGGCACACCCGCTTCTTCCAGAAGCGGCATCAGCGCCAGCATGGTCAGAGGGGTCTCCGAGGCGGGCTTGACGATCATGCCGCAACCCGCCGCGAGCGCGGGGGCGATCTTGCGCGTGCCCATCGCTGCCGGATAGTTCCAGGGCGTGATCAGTACGGCGAGACCGGCGGGCTTGTGCTGCACGATGATGCGCGCGCCCGAGCTCGGCGCCCGGGTGATGAGCCCGTCGGCGCGCACCGCTTCTTCGGCGAACCAGCGAAAGAATTCGGCGGCATAGGCGGCCTCGCCCATGGCATCGGCACGGGCCTTGCCGTTTTCCAGCGTGATCAGCCGGGCGAAATCCTCGAGCCGCGCGCTCATCAGCTCGAAAGCACGGCGCAGCACTTCCGAACGCGCCCGCGGCGTGCGCGCGGCCCATTCGGCCATCGCCGCCTCGGCTGCATCGAGAGCGGCATCGGCGTCGGCAATGTCGGCGGAGGCGACGGAGGCGAGCACGCCTTCGGTTGCCGGGTTGATGACGTCGAAGCGCTCTTTCGTCGCGCGCCAGCTGCCGTCGATATAGAGATCAGTGTAATCCATGATGGCCTCGAAAGGTTCAGAGCAGGTGACGCAGCGGCTCGCGCAGCCGTCCTGCGAAAGCATCGAGAAGGGCGATCGCGGCGGGGCCGTCCATCTGATCGGGGCCGCATTCGAGCGTGATCGAAAGGCCCGCGCCCTGCCGGGTGATCGTGATGACGGGCAGCGCCTCGGCGCCGATGGCCACTGATTCAACAGCCGTCGCGCGCAGATCGCGCAGGATCAGCGCCGGTGCCGCGTCGCTCGGCGCAACTGCTGAGAGGCGCCGATCCTGCGGAACGAGGAATGCCCGTCTCGCACCGAAACGCTCCACCGCGACGATTCCGGGGCCGCCTGGGAGGCTCGCCCCCGCGAGGCCGGCAAGCAGCGCATCGTCATCGGCAAGCCCATGCGTTTCTCCGGCCCAGCGGGCAAAGGCGGCGAAGCCGTCCTGCGGACAGTGCGCGCCGAGCCGCATTGCGGCGGCGGCTGCCGTGACATGCGGGGAGGCTTGTTGCACGCCCTGCGGTGGCGTTTCCTCGGGCAGGCTGCGCAGGATCTCGAGATCGCGCATATGGAAGGGCTGGGGATGGCCCGCGCGCACCAGCCGGGCGAGATCGAGCCCTTCCGCAAGTGCGATCCGCCGCAGTTTGGGCGAGGCGAGAATCCGCCCTTCGGATCCCGTCACAGCCTGCGGCGTGGCACCCGGCGGTGCCTGCGCAGCGACCGGTTCCGCCGCCATCTGCACCGCCATCTGCGCCGCCGATCGCGTGACCGGGGCGGAGGGCGGGCCTTGCGAGATGATGGCGAGCATGCCGCCCACGGCGACGGCCTCGCCCGGTTCGGCGAGGGTTGCGGCGAGATAGCCGTCATGGCCGGCCGCGACCTCCATCGTGCTCTTGTCGGTTTCCACCTCGAACAGGATATCCTCGGCGCCGACCGCATCGCCGGGCGCCTTCAGCCAGGCGACCAGAACCCCGCTATCCTGCGTCATGCCGAGCTGCGGCATGGTGATCGCGTGCCCCTTGGGCAGAGCATCATCGGCGCCGGGGGCGGGCTCCGGCTCCGGCTCAGGCGTTGGCGCCGGCGCCGGCGCATCGGAGGCATCCGCCGTCTCGGAGGCCGTCTCGGAGATCCTCGCGATCACCTTGCCGACGGGGATATCGGCCCCCTCATCGGCCTTGACATGCGTGAGGAAACCGTCGGCCTGCGCCTCGATCTCCATCGTCGCCTTGTCGGTCTCGACCTCGAACAGGAGATCCCCGCGCGCGACCTTCTCGCCGGGCTGCTTCAGCCATTGCGTCAGCCGCCCGGAATCCTGTGTCATGCCGAGTTGCGGCATCGTCACCTCATGCGGCATGGATCAGCTCCCCCGCGCAGAGCCTGCGCGCCTGCGCCACCACCCGCTCCGGGGTCGGTACGGTCAGATCCTCCAGGGCCGGGCTGAAGGGCACGGGGACGTCCATCGCGCCCATGCGCAGCACCGGCGCATCCAGATGATAGAACGCCTTCTCGTTCAGCCGCGCGGCGATTTCGGCTGTGACGCCGTAGCTCTGATGGCCTTCGTCGATCACGATGGCGCGGCTGGTCTTGCGCACGCTCGCGATCAGGCTCGCCTCGTCCAGCGGCACGATGGTGCGCGGATCGATGACTTCCGCCTCGATTCCCTCGCCGGCGAGCAATCCGGCGGCTTTCTCCGCGACCTGCACCATCGAGGATGTGGCGATCAGGGTGATGTCGCGCCCCGCGCGCTTGATATGGGCCTCACCGAAGGGGATCAGGTATTCCTCCTCCGGCACCGGCGCCTTGTCCTGATACATCAGCTTGTCTTCGAAGATGACGACCGGGTTGTTGTCGCGGATCGCGGTCTTCATCAGGCCCTTGGCCTCATAGGCGGATGAGGGCATCGCGACCTTGAGACCCGGAATATGGGCCACCAGCGCCTGGAGCGACTGGCTGTGCTGCGCCGCCGAACGGCGGGTGGCGCCGAGATTGGTGCGCAGCACCATCGGCACGGTGAGCTTGCCGCCGGACATGTAATGCTGCTTCGCGGCCTGATTGCACAGCTGATCCATGACCAGATAGAGAAAGTCGCCGAACATCAGATCGACGATGGGCCGCGCGCCGGTCATCGCTGCGCCGACGGCCATGCCGACGAATCCGGGCTCGGAGATCGGGGTGTCGATCACCCGCTGGGTGCCGAATTCCTCGACCAGCCCGGAGAGGACCTTGAAGGGCGTGCCCGCTTCGGCCACGTCCTCGCCCATCAGAAAGACGGTGGGATCGCGGCGCATTTCCTCGGCGATCGCCTCGTTGACGGCCTGGGACAGGGTAATCTCGCGCATCATTTCCTCCTCAATCCGCGTAGACATGCATGTCGACTTCGGATGCATCCGGGTAGGGCGCCGCCTCGGCATGAGCCACGGCCTGCGCGGCATCCTCGGTGATCGCGGCATTCATCGCCTCGATCTCCGCCTCGCTGGCGATGCCCTCAGCGACGAGCCAGGCGCGGAAGCGGATGATGGGATCGCGGTTTTCCTTCCAGTCCTTCTCTTCCTCCTTCGAGCGGTAGTATTCACGATTGATGTCGCCGACATGGTGGCCGTGATAGCGGTAGGTCATCAGCTCCATGAAGAACGGCCCCTCGCCCTTGCGGGCGCGCTCCACGAGGCGCCGGGTCAGGGCGTTGACGGCGAGGACGTCCTGCCCGTCGACCTGATGCGCCTCGATGCCGAAGGCCTCGGCGCGCGCGGTGATGGAGCCGGCGGCGATCTCGTCGGTACGGGTATATTCGGAATAGCCGTTATTCTCGCAGGCATAGATCACCGGCAGCTTCCAAAGCGCGGCCATGTTCATGACCTCGTACATCAGCCCCTGCGCCGTCGCGCCGTCGCCGAAGAAGCACACGGTGACGTCGTCGGAGCCCAACAGCTTCGCGCGCAGGGCCGAGCCCGTGGCGATGCCCATCGAGCCGCCGACAATGGCGTTGGCGCCGAGATTGCCGTGGCTCTGGTCAGCGATATGCATCGAGCCGCCCTTGCCCCGGCAATAGCCCTCTTCCTTGCCGAGAAGCTCGCAGAACATCTCCTTGAAGGCCGCGCCCTTGGCCACGCAATGGCCGTGCCCGCGATGGGTCGAGGTGATGCGGTCGTCGTCGGTCAGCGCCTCGCAGATGCCGACGGCGACGGCTTCCTCACCGGAATACATGTGGGTCAGGCCCGGCATCTTGGCCGAGAGATAGAGCTGGTTGGCATTGTCCTCGAAGGTGCGGATGCGCACCATCTGGCGATACATCCGCAGGTAATCCTCGGCATTGGTCTTCACGTCGTTGTCTTTTCTGGCGTCGGCCATGGCGATCATCCTGTGGGGGATTGACTTCAGTAGCGGTTGGCGATCGGCAGATCCTGCGCCGGAAACAGGCTGATCACCTCGCAGCCGGTATCGGTGACCACGACCTCTTCCTCGATCCGCGCGGCCGAATAGCCGTCGGTGGCCGGGCAATAGGTCTCCAGCGCGAAGACCATGCCGGTCTTGATCTCCATCGGATGATCCATGCTGACCGCGCGGGAAATGATCGGGCGCTCGTGCAGGGCGAGCCCCAGCCCGTGGCCGAATTGCAGGCCGAAGGCGGCATCCTCGTTGGGGAAGCCGAATTCCTCCGCCTTCGGCCAGACGGCGGCGACCTTGTCGGTGCTGACGCCGGGCCTGATCATGGCGATCGAGGCGTCGATCCATTCACGCGCCTTCACATAGGCATCGTTCTGGGCCGGCGTGGCGAGGCCGATATTGAAGGTGCGGTAATAGCAGGTGCGATAGCCCTGATAGCTTTGCAGGATGTCGAAGAAGGCCTGGTCGCCGGGGCGGAAATAGCGATCGGTGAAGTTGTGCGGATGCGGGTTGCAGCGCTCGCCGGATATGGCGTTGATCGCCTCGACATCGTCGCTGCCCATCTCGTAGAGCATTTTATTGGACAGGGCGACGATGTCGTTCTCGCGTATGCCCGGTTTCAGCTCCTCGTAGATCATGTGATAGACGCCGTCGACCATGCTGGCCGCCTGGGTCAGGAGCTGGATCTCGTCCCAGTTCTTGATCTCGCGGGCCGCGAGCATGATCTGCTGCCCGTCGACCACGTTGAGGCCCTCCTCCTGGAGGGCATGGAACATGGCGGTCTCGGCGTAGTCGACGCCGACGGGCATGTTGGCCATGCCGGCATCGCGGATCAGCCCGGCGATCTCGCGGGCATATTTGCGCATCAGGCCGAATTCCGGCGGGATGGTGCCGCGCATGCCGACCACGCCGGCGCGGCAATGATCGGGCACCAGCCAGTCCGAGAATTTCTTGTGATGCATGGCGGCGGAGCCGAAATCCCAGACATAGGGGGCATCGTCGCCGGTCAGCAGACAGAAACGGCACATCTTGTCGCGTTCCCATTCGCCGATCTTGGTGGCGCTGACATAGCGGATATTGTT
>PXAW01000298.1 GCA_003567055.1 Hyphomicrobiales bacterium | reverse complement strand
TCGCCCGCGCTCACCGTGTCGCGCAGGCCTTGCGCACGGGGACGATCTGGGTGAACACGCCGATGGTGCGCGATCTGCGCTCCGCCTTCGGGGGCTACAAGGAATCGGGCGTCGGCCGCGAGGGCGGGCGCGGCTGCGAGGCGATGTATGCCGAGATCAAGACGGTGATGATCCCGGTGGCAGAGCGCCCGATCCACAAACTGGGAGGCAGCGATGCCTGAAGCGCCCGGCGCCCCGCGTCATCTTTCCGCCTATTCCTGGCGCGCGCGTCTCGGCGTGATCGTACCGCCGACCAATACGGTCAACGAGGCGGAATGGGCGCGGCTGATGCCCGAGGGCACGAGCTTTCATACCATGCGCATGCCGCTTCATGCGGATACGACCTCGCAGGAGGGCCAGCGCGCGCTGCATGATGATCTCGACAAGGCCATGGCCGAGCTCGTCAAGGCGGATGTCGATGTCATCGCCTATGCCTGCACCGCCGGCTCGATGACCCATCCGCCGCAGAGCCTGCCTGAACGGATGAAGGCCGCGAGCGGGCGCACCGGCCTCACCACCGCTGCGGCGATCGTCACCGCGCTCGATGCGCTCGCAGCAAAGAGGCTCGCCGTAGCAACGCCTTATCACGAAAAGCTCGACGCGCATGAGCGCCATTTCCTGGAGGGCTGCGGGTTCGAGGTGCTGGCGATTGCGGGGCTCGGCATCGGTTCCGGCGGGCCGCATGAATATGTGCGCATCGCCCAGACACCGCTCGATGCGGTCGCCGAGCATGCGCGTTCGGTGATGCAGGCGGCGCGCGGGCAGGCAAGGGGATCCGGGCGCCCCGACGCGCTCCTGATTTCCTGCACCGACTTTCCGACCCTGCCGCTGATCCGCAAGCTCGAAGCCGAATTCGGCATCCCGGTGATCTCCTCCAACACCGCCACGCTCTGGCACGCCCTGCGGCTCGCCGGTATCCGCGATGACATCCCGGCTGCGGGGCGCCTGTTCGAACGCATGGGAGCCGCCGGCTGATGACGATGCGATACCCGTCACTGCGAGACCGCGTCGTGATCGTCACCGGTGGCGGGCGCGGGCTCGGGCGCGAAATGGCGCTCGCTTTGGCCCAGGAGGGCGCGTGGGTAGCGATTACCGGGGCGCAGGCAGGCGACGAGCTCGACGCCACGGCGCGCGAGGCGGAAGCTCTTCCGGGCCGGATCCTGCCGCTGATCTGCGATGTCACGGATGCGGATGCCTGCACGGCGCTGGTCGCGCGGGTCGAGGCGGAGCTGGGGCCGGTCACGGTTTTGATCAACAATGCCGGACGCGGCATGCGGCTCGTCAGCGAGACCTATAACCGCGAGCCGACGCGGTTCTGGGAGACCGATCCGCAGGCCTGGGCGGCGATCATCGCGACCAATCTCAACGGCATGTTCCATATGAGCCGGGCAGTGGTGCCGGGAATGCTGGCGCGCGGTTGCGGCAAGATCATCAACATCTCGACCAGCGACCAGACCATGGTCCGGCGCGGCTATGCGCCCTACGGCCCGTCCAAGGCGGCGATGGAAGCCGCCTCGCGCATCTTCGCGCAGGATCTCGCCGGCACCGGTATCGACGTCAACGTGCTCCTGCCGGGCGGTGCGGCGGATACCGCACTCCTGCCCGACGGGCCGGGCAAGAAGGGCGCCGACGGCAACCTGCTTTCACCCGCCATCATGCGCGCGCCGGCCCTGTGGCTGAGCGCCGATGATTCCAGCGGCCATACCGGCGAGCGCTATATCGCCCGGCTGTGGGACGACACGCTTCCCGCCGATGAGGCGGCGCAGCTGGCGCGCAGTCCGGCGGTCGAGAAGCCGGCGATCATGTGATGGGCGCGGTGGTTGGAATTGTATCGGCGGATGCAGCGCGCACTTTCCCTCCCCTCAGGGGAGGGATCAAGGGTGGGGTGGACCCGGCTTCCGAGTTCCGCAACGTTGATGCTTTTCATCGCCCGCTCTCCCCACCCTCAATCCCTCCCCGCTGGGGAGGGAGGCCTGGCGAGCGCTGCATGGAGGGCGCGCGTTCTTGCTCTGGACGCATGAATTTGTCCGGACATATAATCAACTTAACAACGCGCACGGGGCGCAATAGCGAGGGGATTGCGGCATGAGTGACAGGGGCGTTCTGATCGTCGGAGGCGGGCCGGTCGGTATGACGGCGGCGGCTTATCTGGCTGATGAAGGGATTCCGGTGACGCTGATCGAGGGGCATGAGGACGTGCCGACCGATCTGCGCGCCTCGACCTTCCATCCGCCGACGCTGGACATGCTCGATCGCTTCGGCATCGCCGAGAAATGCGTGGAGCAGGGGCTGATCTGCCCGAAATGGCAGTTCCGCGACCGCAAAGAAGGCGTCATCGCCACTTTCGATCTCGGGCTTTTGGCCGACGAGACGCGCCATCCCTATCGCCTGCAATGCGAGCAATGGAAGCTCGCTCGTCTCCTGCGCGAGAAGCTCGAGAGCGAGGGCAAGGTCGATCTGCGCTACGGGATGCAGGCGCTGGAAGCCTCCCAGGATGATGACGGCGTGCGCCTTGTGATCGCCGACGCAGACGGGCACCGCGAGGAACTGCGCGGGCGCTTCCTGATCGGCGCCGACGGCGCGCGCTCGATCGTGCGCAAGCAGATCGGCGTGAATTTCGAGGGGATGACCATCCCCGAGATCTTCCTGACCTTCTCGACGACTTTCGATTTCGGCTCGGCCATCCCGGATCTGACCAACATCGCCTATATCAGCGATCCGGATGAATGGGTGGTGCTGCTGCGCACGCCGACGCTCTGGCGCGTTCTCTTCCCGACCGAGGATAATGAAACGCCTGAATCGATGAAGGCGCCGGAGCGCATCGAGGAGCGGCTGCAGGCGCTGCTGCCGCGCGATGCGCCCTACGAGATCGTCCACAAGACCGACTATCGCGTGCATGAGCGCGTCGCCGATCGCTACCTCTCCGGGCGCATCTTCCTCGCCGGCGATGCCGCGCATCTCAACAATCCGCTCGGCGGCATGGGCATGAATGGCGGCATCCACGACGCCATGAATCTCGGCGAGAAGCTCACCGCCGTGTGGAACGGAGCACCGCTCGAAACCATGGGACGCTACGAGCGCCAGCGCCGCAAGGTGGCGATCGAGACGGTCCAGGCGCAGGCCCTGCGCAACCGCAAGATCCTCAACGAGCGCGATCCGCAGGCGCGGCGCGTCTATCACGATGAATTGCGCCAGACCGTTACCGACGAGGCGGCCCACCGCGCCTTCGTGCGCCGCTCCTCGATGATCCAGTCGCTGCGCGATCTGGAAGACGTGGCCTGAGCCGCGCGGACACCATATTCAGGGAGAACGACCATGGTCGACAGTCTCGGTTACCGCATGAAATTCGGGGTCATCGCCCCCTCCACGAACACCTCGGTCCAGCCGGAATTCGACGCGATGCGTCCGGTGGGCGTGACCAACCATTTCTCGCGCATCATCATCCCGGACAACCCGGTCACCAGCGACGACGATTTCAACAAGCTGATGGACGATATCCGCGCGGCGCTGATGGATTCGGTCGATGCGGTGATGACCTGCCGCCCGGATTATCTCGTCATGGGCATGTCGGCGGAGACCTTCTGGGACGGGCTCGAAGGCTCGATCGAGCTGGAGCGCCGCGTCGAGGAACGCGCCGGCGTGAAGGTCGCGATGGGCTCCGATGCCTGCCGCGCCGCGCTCAACTGCTACAGCAACGTCAAGCGGCTGGGCGTGATCACGCCCTACATGCCCGTGGGCGATGTCCAGGTACGCAAGTTCTTCACCGATTGCGGCTTCGAGGTGGTCAATCTCAAGGGCCTCAAATGCAAGAGCCCGATGCAGATCGCCCATGTCTCGGAAACCGAGCTGCGTGACGCGATCAACGAGGTCGACGGCCCGGATGTCGACGCCATCGTGCAGGTCGGCACCAATCTCGCCATGGCGCGGGTGGCCGGGATCGCCGAATTCTGGCTCGGCAAGCCGGTCATCGCCATCAACACCGCGACCTATTGGTGGGCCCTGCGGCAGAACGGCATCACCGACAAGATCCAGGGCTACGGGACGCTGCTGGCGCAGCATTGACGGCAGCTTGCGACATGTGGCAATCTTTTCGCGACACGTGACGCGAAAAGGATCTCGCATGAGCATGGCCGTTCCAGCTGCGAAGCATGCCGGCGCAATGGCCGGTGACAGCATTCCGATCCGGGCCTTCGCCATGCTCGGCGGGCGGAGGATATTCACGCATGGCGTGGAGAATTCGCTCGACGCGCATGATGTGATCATGCGCGGCCTTCCCTCGGCATCGCTGATGCACCTGATCGCGGGTGTGCGCGTGCTTTCGCATGGCGATGCGCTGGAGAAGGCGATCGGCATGAGTATCCGGACGCTGCAACGGCGCAGGAAGGATGCGGCGGATACGCGGTTGTCTGTCGAGCAGAGCAGCCGCGCCTGGCGCTTCGCCGAGATTCTCGCCCGCGCCATCGACGTGATGGGGTCGCAGGAGGCGGCCGAGGCGTGGCTGGAAGAGCAGGCGATCGGCCTCGATAACCGCCGTCCGATCGATCTCCTGTCTTCCGCTGCGGGGGCGGAAGCGGTCGAGAATTACCTCACCCGGCTCGAATACGGGGTCTATACGTGACCCCTCTGCCGCCGCCGTTGGGGAAGGGCGAAATCCGGTTGTGGCGCCTCGATCAGCATCGTCATGCCGGGAGCTGGGATTCCGGCGAGGGGGCGTATCGTGTCGGCGGGCGCTGGAATTCGCGGGGTGTGCGGGTCGTCTATGCCTCGATTGATCCGGCGACGGCCATTCTGGAGGTCGCAGTCCATAAAGGTTTCCGCGTCTTAGACACCGCACCCCACGTGCTGACCTGCGCAAGGATCATCGATCCGTCGATCATTCACGTGGTCCGACCGGAGGACGTGCCCAATCCCAACTGGCTGGTGCCAACCACCCACGGGCCGGGCCAGCAGGGTTTCGGCGACCAGCTCGTCAGGGATCATCTTTTCACACTGATCCCCTCGACGGTTTCACGCTACAGCTGGAACCTGATTTTCGATCCGGGCCGTGCCGTTCATCATCTTGAGGATGTCCGGCAGGAGCGCTTCGCGCTCGACCCGCGCCTGCATGCGGCCCGCTGAGGGCCTTGTCTGCCTGAGGGCAGGCGTCTCCGGAACCACTTCCCCCGTCACGCTTTGACTCCCCCTCAAGGCCGCATATGCGGCAGAAAGGGGACGCGCAGATGGATGCACGCACCAAGGAGACGAAAACCGCGCAGATCTACCGGATGGAGACGGCGGAGCATCGTTGTCCGTTTGGGCTCAAGAGCCTGGATCTCTTGCAGCGCAAGGGCTTCGAGGTGGAGGATCACCCGCTTCGCACCCGCGGGGAAACCGATGCCTTCATGCAGCGCGAGGGCGTGAAGACGACGCCGCAGACCTATATCGACGGCAAGCGCATCGGCGGCTACGAGGAGCTTCGCGCGCATTTCGGCCTCGCCGTGAAGGACGAGGACGAGGTCACCTACATGCCCGTCATTGCGCTGTTTGCCGTGGCTTTCGCCATGGCGCTCGCGATCGGCTGGCGCATGGAGGGGGCGGTTGCGAGCCTGCGCACGTTCGAGATCTTCGTGGCGACGGCGATGGTGCTGCTGGGTCTTCAGAAGCTCAAGGATGTCGAGAGTTTCTCGACGATGTTCCTCAATTACGACCTGCTCGCGCGCCGCTGGGTGCCCTACGGCTATGTCTATCCCTTTGCAGAAACGCTTGCCGGCGTGCTGATGCTGGCTTCCGCGCTGATCTGGTTCGCCGGGCCGGTGGCGTTGTTCATCGGGACGGTTGGCGCGATATCGGTGTTCAAGGCGGTGTATATCGAGAAGCGCGAGCTGAAATGCGCCTGTGTCGGCGGCGACAGCAAGGTGCCGCTCGGCTTCGTCTCGCTCACCGAGAATCTGATCATGGTGGGGATGGGGCTCTGGATGCCGTTTCGCGTCTACGTCCTGCAGGCGTGATGCGCCCTCATCCCTCCAGCGCATCGCGGCGGATGCGCATCGTATAGCTGAAGCGGTCGGCGGGATGATGGTTGATGGAGACGACCATGGTCCCGCCTTCGCGATCGAGATAGCGCCGCACCAGACGCAGCGCGTAGGCGTTCTTCGGCACATCGAGCCGGATGCGGATTTCCTCCGGCGCCGGCACGGCATTGGTCGTCTGGATCGCCTCGGCGACCGGGGTGTCGGCGCGGCGCTCGATCAGGGCGTAGAGCGGCCCGACGCAATCGCGCATCTCCGGCTCGAGCCAGGCGAAGCGCTTGTCGATGTAAACCGTCGTATGGCAGATGATCGCGTCCTGCGCGCGGGTCATGCGCAGGCCCTGCACCCGAAGCCAGGTCTCGCCGGGAGCGCATCCGATCAGATCGGCAGCCTGCTCGTCCACCGTCACCGGAGTGATCTCGTCGATGGCGAAACGCGTGTCGACGGCATATTGGAACAGCTCCGTCAGCGAGCGCATCGAATGCGTGAAGTTTCCCGGCGGCTCCTGCGCAATCACCAATGTGCCAGAGCCCTGTCGCCGAGCGACGTATCCGGCTTCCGTCAGGCGCCGCAGCGCCTCGCGGATGGTGTAGCGGCTGACGGAAAATTCCTCGCACAATTCGGCCTCGGTCGGGATCAGCGTATCGACGCCATAGACCCCCGACGCGATCCGCTCGCGCAGAATCTGCATGACCTGCATGTAGCGTGGAAGCGTTTCAGCGCTCTCGTTCATCCTGACCCGCCTGTCTCGACCTGGCACTCCGGTAAGCGTAACGGGCCGTGAATGCAAGAATTGTACAATCTGCCGACAGGTCGCAACATGTCGGCACCGCTGGCCTACGGCATCAGCGAACCGCCGTTCACATGCAGGACCTGGCCGGTCATGTATCCGGAAGCGGGGCCGAGCAGGAAGAGCAGCGGGCCGGCCACGTCGTCGGGGAAAGCGATGCGCCCGAGCGGGATGGTTTTGGCATAGCCGTCGCGGTCGAAGCCGCGCCCATGCGGGTCGCGTCCCATCCCGCCTTCGAGGAACGGCGTCTCGACGGCGCT
>PXAW01000528.1 GCA_003567055.1 Hyphomicrobiales bacterium | reverse complement strand
GGTCGCCGTCGCGGCGGGCGCCTGGTTCGGAATGACTGCGCCGGTGCTGCTCGGCGCGCTCGTCGCGGGGACGGGGCTGGTTGCGCGCGGCTGGGCCGCGATCTGCCTCGTGGGCGTCGTGACCGAGCGCGCGGTGAGCGGCGCGCGGGCATTTCCCGGCGAGGCGCTCGAGGTGACCATCACGCTCGATAACGGAAAGCCATTGCCCCTGAGCTGGATCCGGGCCCGCCAGGAGATCCCTGCGGGGCTGCGCGCCCTGCCTGGAGAAACCCTGCCCGATGCCACTTTTGCCGGGGAGGATATTGCGATCGAAGCCACGGCGGAAGGCTCGGCACTCGTGATGGAGACGGCGCTCGGCCCCTACCGGCGCGCGACGCTGACCCGTCAATTCCTTTGCGAGCGGCGCGGCTATTACGTGTTACCGCCGTTCGGCGTCGAGAGCGCCGACGTCTTCGGCCTGTTCCTGCGCAACCGCACCGAAAAGCACGAGGGCGCGGTCATCGTCTATCCGCGCCTGCATCCGGTCGTCGATTTCGGCCTGCCGGCACGGCACCCGCTCGGTCCGAACCGGGATCCGAGGCGGTTGTTCGAGGATCCGGGACGTCCCGCGGGCGTGCGCGGCTACGACGGCAATACGCCCTTCAAGGCCATCGCGTGGAAAGCCACCGCGCGGACCGGTATGTTGCAGGCCAAGATCTACGAGCCGACCGTCACGCTGGAAGTATCGATCTGCCTCGCGGTCGACGGGTTCGAAGCCGGGGGCACATTCGAGACCGCCGTCTCGCTCGCGGCGTCGCTGGTCCATGCCGAGCTGGAGCAGCGGCGCGCCGTGGGGCTCTTCGCCAATGGACGGCAAGCGCCTGGGCTCGGGCCCGTGGAGATGCCCGCCGGGCGCCAGCAGGGGCGCGAAATGGCTGCGCTCGAGGGCCTCGCCCGGCTGCAGCCGGAGCCGGTGCTTCCCTTCCCCGATTTCCTGGACACGGTGCTTGCCCGGGCAGGAATGGGTGCGACGCTGGTGGTGATCGCAGCCCTGGCCGATC
This sequence comes from Hyphomicrobiales bacterium, assembly GCA_003567055.1. Lineage (GTDB taxonomy): Bacteria > Pseudomonadota > Alphaproteobacteria > Rhizobiales > Beijerinckiaceae > Saliniramus. The sequence goes on along the minus strand of PXAW01000528.1, from coordinate 6,103 downwards.
CGGCACTCGTCGCCCGGCTCGCCGAGCTGTCACGGCGCGGCAGGCCCGTGGTCCTGCTCTTGTCCGGCGAGGGCGAGACACCTAACCTGCCCTTCCCCTGCCGCCGCTTCACTGCGGCCACAAACCGCATTGGCATGACGGGTGTGGCGGCATGATCGGTCTCGCCATGTTCCTGGTCATGGAGGGGTTCTGGCTCGGAGCCATCGCCGTTCTGGCCGACGGGCTGCTCGCGGGTGTGGCACGCCCCGAGGCCGCGCTGGTCGTGCTCGCCTATCCGGTGGCGCTGGTGATCGCGCGCCCGCTCTCGCGAATCCGGCGGGTGATCTGGTGGCTCGCGGCGCATTCGCTGGCTTGGAGCATCACCGCCTGGCTCCTCGTCGCATTCCTCTTGCCGGAACTCACGCCGCCCGGCGCGAGCCCGCAGGCCCTTTGGCAATGGCTGGGCAGCGAACTTGATGCGCAGCGCGCCCTGGTCCTCTTGTTGGTGGCGCTGTTTGCCTGGATACGCGGCGTGATGCTCGCGGGACGGCGCGTCGACGCCGAAGCCGTGGCGCTCGGTTTCCAGATCGGCCTCGTGGCCCTGATCGTCGTACAGGGCTGGGCCTGGGCGGTGGAGCTCGCGCTTCCCGGTGCGATTGCGACGAATATCGGCTTCGTCTGCGCGGCACTTCTCGCGCTCTGGCATGTCCGGGCGGCACGGCGCAGCGGGGTCGCATCGCCGGTCTTCGCGCTACTGCTGGTGCTCGCGCTCGCTGGCCTGGTCACCCTCGCGATGCATCCTGCGATCCTCGCCGGCGCGCTCGGCCTCCTGCAGGCGGCCTGGCAGATCCTGCGCGATGCGATCGCGGCCTTGTTCGCCCTGTTGCCCGAGCCCGAACCCGGTCGTGTCGAAGCGCCCGAGCCGTCCGGACAAGCCGCACCCGGCCCGCCTCCGGAGCCGCAGGCCATGTTCGAGCCGATCGTCTGGCTGCGCATGCTCGTGAGCATCATCTTCATCGGCGGAATGGCGATCCTGATCGGGACGCTTCTGGTAATGAATCTGCAGGGACTGCTAGCCTGGCTGCGGCGGCGGCTGAACGAAACGCCGGGCATTGCCCATGATCGCTCGCGGCGCAGCCTGCTCGATACGTTGCGCGAGATCGGGCAGCATCTGGGCGAGGCGCTCCGTATCTGGCTGGGGAGGCTGCGACGGTCATTTTCGCTCCAGCGCCCCGGCCTCGTGCTCGAACGCCGGCGCTATCGTGCCTTGCTGCAAAGCCTCGAATCCAAGGGCTGGCCACGGTTGCCGCATGAGACGCCCGCCGAATATGCGCGCCGTATGCGCAAGGTCGTCTGGCCCGGTCCGGGCGGCGATATCGCCACCATGTCGCAGACCTATTCCGCAAGCCGCTACGGCGGCGTAAGGCCCTCCGAGTCCCGCTTCGCGCAGCTCTGGAAGAAAACCCGCCGCTCGCTTCGAAAGGTACCGTTGAAACAATGACTCATTCCCCCGCCACACAGCATGCCGACTCTGCAGATCCGCCCGGCGGAGAAGAGGCTGCGCGCGAGGTCCGTCCCGCAGCTTTGCGCCTCATCGAAGCGGTCGAGCAGGTCATTATCGGGCGCCGCGATACGATCACGCTCGTGGTGGTGGCACTGCTCAGCGAAGGGCATGTCGCACTGGAGGACATTCCCGGCATGGGCAAGACACTGCTGGCGAAGGCGGTCGCGCGTTGCATCGCCGGGAGCTTCCGGCGCATCCAGTTCACGCCGGACCTGCTGCCCTCGGACGTGACCGGCATCAATCTCTATGACCCGCGCGATGCGAGCTTCCGATTCCGACCGGGGCCCGTTCTCGCGAACGTGGTGCTGGCCGACGAGATCAACCGCGCCACGCCGCGCACCCAATCCTGCCTGCTGGAGGCGATGGAGGAGCGTCAGGTCACGGTCGATGACGAAACGCACCCGCTGCCGCGCCCGTTCATCGTGCTTGCGACGCAGAATCCCGCCGAGCAGGAAGGCACCTTCCCGCTGCCCGAGGCGCAGCTCGACCGCTTCCTGATGACGCTGGGCCACGGCTATCCCGACGAGGAGGAGGAAACCGAGATCGTGCTGCGCTTCGAGCGGGCGAACCCGCTGGACGCGATCACCACGGTCATATCGGGCGCCGAACTCATGCGGCTGCGCGCGCTGTGCCGGCATGTGCGGGTTGAAGAAACGGTGCTGCGCTACATCATCCGCGTCGTGCGCGCCACGCGCGACTGGCCGGGCATCCGCCTCGGTGCGAGCCCGCGCGCAACCCAGCGCCTGCACACGGCCTGCCAGGCACTCGCGGCGGTGCGCGGGCGCGGCTACGTCACGCCTGACGACGTGAAGACGCTCGCAATCCCAGTGCTTGCCCACCGCATCGCGCCGGGCGCCGACGCGAGTCTCAAGGGTATCGGGCGATCGGAGCTGGTGCGCGCGGCGATGGAGAGCGTGCCGGTCCCGACGGAGTAGCCGGGGCTGCCGAAGACGTCTGTGATGATCATCAGTTACCCGCTGCGCCGATCAAGCCGGGTCTGCAGGTGCAATCGCATTCACCCGCCCCGCTCGGATCGCCCGACTTCAGAAGCCTTGCCCCCGGATGCGTCGCCTTGCTCGCTCTCGCCCATGGCCTGTGCCGCAGCGTCGAGAGCGGCATGAAGAGCCTGCGCGGTTTCCGCTCCGAGTGCCGCGACGATCTTGCCGTGAGCCTGTTTCCAGAGCGGCAGCGCCTCGGTCAGCTGCGCCTTGCCCGCATCCGTGAGCCGCGCGACCCGCACCCTTCGGTCCTCTTCGCTTCTGCCGATCGTAATGAGGCCCGCCTTTTCCAGCGCCCGGAGATTGCGGGTCAGGGTAGAGATTTCCAGCGCGAGAATATCGGATAGCCGCCCCATCGGTTGCGCCCCGTCCGGCCCGAGCGCGATGGCATTCATCAGCGTGACCTGTGTGGCCTGAAGGCCCGTCGGGCGCAGGGCCGCGTCATATGCCCGTGTGATTGCACGCGCGGTGCGTCGCGAACGAAAGCACAGACAGTCATTCGCCATGATTCCAGCCGCGGTAAGGTGATCCTTACTCAACCCGAGATGCCTCCCTCAAGATATCTGCACCATAAAGCATTGCAAAACTTGCATATGCAAGTTATTTCTGTTGCCCGACACTGTAACGCGGTTTCGCGGGGAGAAAAGGATGCACGCGGGCGCTTCGGCTGGTGGGGCGGCTTCGGCACAGCCTTCTGGTGCGACCCGTCTACGGACACGATCGCAGTGCTGTTCACCCACCGCATGACGGCCGGCCCCGATGATGCCGAGATCTTCGACGCCTTTCTGGGCGAGGCACTCGCACAACCGTGATCGCCGCCGGCGAATGTTTCACGAGAGATAATTTCACAATGGGAGGACAAGATGAACGAGGAGCCTGCAAGCGCAGATTCGCTGCCGGACACGGTGCGCGGCGTTATTCCCTATCTCGGCTATGGCGGACGGGCCGGCGAGGCGCTCGCCTTCTACGAGCGGGCCTTCGGGGCAACGCAGATCGAGCGCATACCCGATCCCGGGCGGAGCGATCAGCTGATGCATGCGCGTATCGTCATCAATCACGGCGCGCTGATGCTGACCGATGGCGGTTGCGAGAATGACCGTGCGCATGCGCCACTCGACCGGGTGCATATGCAGCTTGTCGTCACGGATGGCCACGCCTGGTGGGAGCGCGCAGTATCGGCGGGCTGCAGCGTGATCATGCCGTATGAAGGGCAGTTCTGGGGTGATGACTGGGGGCTGCTGCAGGATCCTTTCGGCATCCGCTGGGCCATCCTGCAACCCGGTGAGATCGCGACGCCGGCCGGCGCGCGCCTCGCCGAGGCTGCCCACGAACTGACGCTCACGCGCCGCATTGCCGCCCCGCGCGGCATCGTCTGGCGCTGCTGGACCGAGCCGGAGCTGATCCGGCAATGGTTCTGCCCGAAGCCGTGGCACCTCGTCGAGGCCGATTTCGATCTGCGACCGGGCGGGCGCATGAACACGCGCATGGCCGGGCCGAACGGCGAGCGGATCGATGGCCAGGGCATCTGGCTCGCCGTCGAACCGATGCGCCGGCTCGTCTTCACCGATTCCTTCACCGAGGATTTCGTGCCCGCAGCGGAGCCTTTCATGACGGGCATCGTGGAGCTGTCCGACACGTCCGATGGCGCGACGAATCTCGCCTGGAGCGCGCGCCATGCCAGCGCCGAGGCGACGGAGCGCCATCGCAGCATGGGCTGGGAGCAGGGCTGGAACGCGGCGGTGGACCAGCTCGAAGCGCTCGCGCGATCGCTTGCGCAAGGCGAGGCCTGATCGGCCCGCCGGGCGAGTTCGGCATCGGGGCAAGCGCCAAACGGGAGGAAACGGGATGACATATGTTCAAGGTTTCGTCTGCGCGGTGCCGACACAGGCCCGTGACGCGTTTCGCGCGCATGCCCAGTCGGCGGCGGAGGCGTTTCTGGAGCATGGCGCGCAATCGGTGTGCGAATGCTGGGGCGACGACGTTCCCGATGGCAAGGTGACGTCATTTCCGATGGCGGTGAAGGCTCGCCCGGACGAGACAATCGTCTTCTCCTGGATGCTGTGGCCGTCGAAGCAGGCGCATGACACGGCGATGCCGAAAGCCTTTGCCGATCCGCGCCTCAACCCGGCGACCAATCCGATGCCGTTCGATGGCAAGCGCCTGATCTATGGCGGTTTCACGCCGGTCTTCGAATCGGGGAGCGCGCGGCGCGGGGGCTACGTGGACGGCTTCGTCATGGCTGTGCCCCGCTCCGCGCGCGACGATTTCAGCGATTTCTGCGCCCGATACGATCCGATTTTCGAGGAATACGGGTCGAACTGGATCATGGAGGCCTGGGAGGAGGATGTGCCGACCGGCGAGAGCACGGATTTTCGCCGCGCCGTGCAGGCCGGCGCGGATGAAGCCGTCGCATTCTCCTTCGTGCAATGGCCCGACAAGGCGATGCGCGACGACGGCATGCGCCGGGTAATGGAAGATCCCCGCTTTGCCGGCCTGACGATGCCCTTCGACGGCAAGCGCATGATCTATGGCGGTTTCAGCCCGATCGCGGAGGTATTTGATGCAGAATGACAGCCGAGGGCGCACCATCGTCCCCCATCTGTGGTTCGACGAGGCTGCCGAAGAAGCAGCACAGCTCTACACCACGCTCATCCCCGGCTCCGGCATCGATGCCATCAGCCGCTACGGCAAGGCCGGCTTCGCGGTTCACGCCCGGGCCGAGGGTAGCGCGATGAATGTCGAGATGCATATCGGCGACGAACCCCTGCTCGCCCTCAATGGCGGGCCGCATTTCCGGCCATCACCGGCCATCTCCTGCTTCCTCATCTTTGAAGACCGTGCGGGTCTCGACCGCGCCTGGTCCGCATTGGGCGCGGACGGCCGGATTCGCATGCCGCTCGATGCCTATCCCTGGAGCGAGCGCTATGGCTGGCTCGATGACCGGTGGGGCGTGTCGTGGCAACTCGCTCTCGGAACGCGCGCGCAGACGGGCGGGCAGGCGCTGACACCGATGCTGCTGTTTACCGGTGCGCAGGCCGGGCAGGCCGAGGCGGCGATCGCGCATTATACGGAGCTGTTTCCGGATTCGGGACTCGAAGGGATCCTGCGCCATGACGGTTCGGGGCCTGATCCGAAGGACACAGTCATGCATGCCCGGTTCCAACTCGCCGGCCAGACCTTCATGGCCGGTGACAGCGCGCTTTCGCATGACTTCACCTTCACCGAGGCGAACTCATTCGTCGTCTTCTGTACGGACCAGGCGCAGATCGACCATTACTGGAACGCGCTGTCCGCCGTGCCGGAGGCCGAGCGCTGCGGCTGGCTGAAGGATCGTTTCGGCGTGTCGTGGCAGATCATTCCACGCCACCTGCCGCAGCTTCTCTCCAGCCCTGATCCGCGCGTGATGGAAGCCTTCATGCAGATGCGCAAGATCGATATCGCGAAGCTGGAGGAAATCGCATGACGGTCTCTTATGACCGCCCTGATGCGACTTGCGGGCGTCATGACCTTGCCAGAGCCCCCCTGCGCGTCCTAGCTGTCGGGCGTGCGAACAGGGAAACGG
>PXAW01000375.1 GCA_003567055.1 Hyphomicrobiales bacterium | reverse complement strand
CGTCGATGCCCGGGCCGTAGATGTCGAAATCGTCGACCATTATCGAGCCGTCGATGCTCAATTCGTCGATCAGGTCGTTCATCCGGTTGAGGCAGCGCAGCAGGGTGGACTTGCCGCAGCCCGACGGGCCGATCAGCGCGGTAACCTCACCCTTCTGGATCTCCATGTTGATGCCGTGGAGCGCCTGGGCATGGCCGTACCAGAGATTGAAGTCCTTGATATCGAGGGCGACGCCCTCGGCGCTCTTCTTGACGTGGTAGACGGTCGGGTCGAACGTCCGGGTGTTGGGGTCGGCGGTGGCGACTGACATGATTGACCTCGTTCTCAGAACTGCGAGCCGGCATATTTGCGCTTGAGCCGATTGCGCACCGTAATCGCCGTGGCGTTCATCGTCACGATCAGCGCCAGCAGCAGCAGCGTGGTGACGAAGACCATCGGCTTGCCGGCTTCCGAATTGCGCGACTGGAAGCCCACATCGAAGATGTGGAAGCCCAGATGCATGAAGCTGCGATCCAGATGGATGAAGGGATAGAACCCGTCGATCGGCAGGGCGGGGGCGAGCTTGACCACGCCGACGAGCATCAGCGGCGCCACTTCACCCGCCCCGCGCGCCATGGCGAGGATCATCCCCGTCATGATGCCGGGCATCGCCTTGGGCAGGACGACATAGCGGATCGTCTGCCATTTCGAGGCGCCGCAGGCGAGCGAGCCCTCGCGCATCGAGCGCGGCACGGCGGCGAGCGCCTCCTCGGAGGCGACGATGACGACGGGCACCGTCAGCAGCGCCAGCGTCAGCGAGGCCCAGAGGATGCCGCCCTTGCCGAAGGTGGGATTGGGCAAAGCCTCCGGGTAGAACAGCTGATCGATCGTGCCGCCCATCGCATAGGCGAAGAAGCCGAGGCCAAACACGCCGTAGACGATCGAGGGCACGCCGGCGAGATTGTTCACCGAGATGCGCACGATCGAGGTGATGCGGCCCTGCTTGGCATATTCGCGCAGATAGAGAGCCGTGATCACGCCGAAGGGGGCGACGAAGATCACCATCAGCAGCGTCATCGCCACGGTGCCGAAAATCGCCGGCAGCACGCCGCCCTGGGTATTGGCCTCGCGCGGCTCCGTCGAGACGAATTCCCACCAGCGCGAGAAATAGATGCCGGTCTTGTCGAGCGTCGTGAGATCGTTGGCGGGGTAGAAGCGCACGATCTGGCTGAGCTCGGTATCCTTGGTCTGGCCGTTCACCTCTTCGAGGATCACGCGGTAGTTGCGATCAATCGCGCGAATGTCGTTCACCCGGGCCTGCAGATCGGCGAATTGCGCCTGGTATTCCGCGATCCGCTCCCGCGACTGGGCGATCAGCTCCGCCCCGCGCGCCGATTCCGCGCCGTGACGCAGTTCTGCGCGGCGGATGTTGAGACGTTCGCGCTCGATATAATGGTTGAGCGCGCCGATCTCGCTGCGTTCGATGTTGCGGATTTCGTTGAAGCGCCGCCGCGCCTCGCTCTGCTCGCGCTGCATCAGGTCGTAATCGAAGGGCACTTCCTCGCCCGCGATCACCAGCCCGGCGACGCGCCCGACGAAATCGCCCCATTGCTGGCGCTGGAACAGATGCATGTCCGTGGGATAGGTGACGTTGGCCACCTCGAAATCCGATACCCAGCGGAAATCATCCCCGTAGAGATCGAAATTCGCAGTCTTGTAGAGCGTACGCTCGGCGAAACCGAGATTTTCTGCGATCTCGGCGCGTTGCTGGTCGTTGAGCTGGACGAGTACGCTTTCGCCGGGGCGGTAGGTGCCCCCGCGCGTCGGCTCGCCGGCAATGGTGGTGCCGTCGCGCAGTTCGACCTGGGCGATGGGCTTGGGCCAGAAGGTGGTGAAGCCGTTCCAGGCGATCATGGCGAGGAAGCCGGCGATCAGGATGATGCCGAGCGCGAGCGCGCCTCCGAAAGCCCACAGGGCCGGCTCGCCGACGGCGGAAATGTCGGCGGTATAGGTGCGCACGCGCCGCCCGCCGGTTGATGCCGCCTCGCGGGCCGCGACGCCGGCTGCACCGGCGCCGCCTGATGCGGGGACCTCCCGCTGCCGCTGTGCAGCACGATCGGCCTGGGACATGTTGGCTGTGTCGTTCATGGTCTCGCGTCCTCGTGCGGATCAGAGCTGGAACGCGCGCTTGCGGAAGCGCTGGCGGATCAGTTCGGCGATGGTGTTGATGACGAAGGTCATGACGAACAGCGTCAGGGCGGCAAGGAAGAGAATGCGGTAGTTGGTCCCGTCACGAACCGCCTCCGGCAGCTCGATGGCGATGTTGGCCGAGAGCGTGCGCAGGCCCGAGAAGATGTTCCATTCCATGATCGGCGTGTTGCCCGCCGCCATGACGACGATCATCGTCTCGCCCACGGCCCGGCCCATCCCCATCATCACCGCCGAGAACACGCCCGAGGCGGCGGTGGGCAGAACCACCCACATCGCCGTCTGCCACGGCGTTGCCCCGGTGGCGAGGGAGCCGGCGCGCAGATGGCCCGGCACTGCGTTGAGCGCGTCTTCCGCCAGGGTGTAGATGTTGGGGATCACGGCGAAGGCCATGACGAAGCCGACGACGAGGGCGTTGCGCTGCTGATAGCTGTCGACGAAGCCGCCGCGCGGATCGTAGCCGATCAGCGTCAGGAAGCTCGCCGTCGCCCAGCTCAGGAGAACGGCGGCAGCGAGCATCGCGAGCCAGCGCAGGATGTCGAGGCGCCCGGCGGATGCCCGGTCGCGGCTGCGGCTCATCATCGCGTAGTGATGCCCGACCGTCTTGCGGAAGCTCCAGGCGACGACGAGATAGGCCAGCGGCAGGAGGATGATCGCCATGAACGGCGTGCCGGTGCCGATCCGCCCCGTGGTCCAGGCCTTGAAGTCGCCGTAGAACAGGGTCTGCTCGAAGAGCGGGCCGAGATTGTAGGCCACCCAGGTGAAGACGATCAGCGTCACGCCCATCAGGATGAATTTCGGCATCCCGTCATATTTCAGGACGATCCGCGTCGGCAGGCTCTGCCAGATGAAGGCGCCGAGCATCAGCCCGAGCGGCACGGCGATGAAGCCGAGCAGCACCGCGCCGATCCATTCCTCGACGATGGGGGCGAGCACCAGCGCCGCGACGAAGCCGAGCACCACCGTGGGCAGGCTCTCCATCATCTCCATCATCGGCTTGACGGTGGCACGCACCCGGCCATGCACGAATTCGGAGGTATAGGTCGCCGCCATCAGGGCGATGGGGGCGGCAAACAGCATCGCGTAGAACGCGGCCTTGATGGTGCCGAAGACGAGCGGGACGAGCGAATATTTCGGCTCTGCGAGATCCGTCCCGGCGGTGGACTGCCAGACGAAATCGGGCCGATCGTAGCCTTCGTACCAGATCTCGCCGAACAGCACCCGCCAGGTCACCTCCGGATGCGGCACGTTGTACTGCCAGGCCTCGACCTCGCCGCCCTGCGAGACCAGCATCACCCCATTGCTGCGCGGGAAGATCATGGCGGTGGATTCGGTCGTGACGTCACCGCCGCGGGCGAATTCGAAGAGGATCTGGTCCGAGGTGGAATGATAGACCCAGACATTGCCCTCGGCATCCACGGCGGAGAATTCCTTCTGCCGGCGGGCCTCGGAGAGATCGACGATCGCGGCGGGCATGGCGCGGTGCTCGCGGGCGCGGACCAGCTCGAACCCGTCGGCGCTATCGGCACCGGGGCGTTGCAGGCGGAAATAGACGCCGACCGAGCCGTCCTCGGCGCCGACGACGAGGCTCTGCTCACCGCCGAGAAAGGTCATGGCGGTGACGGCAACGCCCGGGGCACCGACGCGACGGGTCTCGGCAAGAGTCGGGTTGTTGAAATCGCGCAGATCGTAGCGATAGACCAGGCCGTCATCGGTGGCGATGATGGCCCGGTCCGCCGTCCCCGACATCAGGATACCGGTAACGGAGACATCTGCGGCGAGGTTCATCGGTGGCAAATCGACGGTCGTCGTGGTGACCGTCTCGGCGCCGGTCATCATGTTGCGCTGGATGCGGGAGCGGCTGACGCGGCTCTGGTTCTGCGCATCCACCGTGGCGAAGGCGACGGTCGGGCGCTCGCGGGTGCCGCCGACGCGGTAATCGATGGCGATGATCGGGTGATCGGAAATCTGCGTCGCTTCACCAAGTTCGATCTGCGCCGAGAGCGTGCGGAAATCGCCGGTACCGACTTCCGTGAAGACGCGCCCGTCCAGCATCCGGTCGCGATCATCGATCTGCGTGAGCTGGTCGTCGGGGGGCATGTTGCGCCGGGCCGTGGCGGATGTATTGAAGCCAAGCGTGGCAAAGCGCACCGAGCCGTCGTCGAAGCCGAAAGCGATCTGGTCGCGGTCGAGCGTGCCCGATACCGAGGTGACTGTCGCGCCGTTGAAGTCGAAGGCGCCGCGATCGACTTCGGTGCCCGTGGGGATGTGATAGACGATCACGCGCCCGTCGGCGCCGACCACGGCGCCGAGCGTCTGGAACTCGTCGCCGTTGACCCAGATCGTGTCCTGGTCGGTATCGAGCTGGTAGCGGACATTGCCCTCGACCTGCCCGCCGGCCATCAGCGGCATCACCACCTGGACGAGGAAGACCATGATGCCGAGCACGGCGACGATCACCATCAGGCCACCGACGGTGATGACGCTTCTCGCGATGCGCTCACCCCAGATCACGCTGCGGCGCGTATCCATGCTGCGTTGACGCAGCCGCGACTTGATCGCTTCCTGCTGCGCGTCATGGCGTTCGGTATTCGTGGTGTCAGCCATTGCCTGCCCCCGGCATCCCCGGAAATGGAAAAACCGCCCTCGGGCGAGGGCGGGGAAGTGCGGCTTCGGGAACGCGTTCGCCCCGAAGCCGCGTCGTTATACGATCAATCGGCGAGCCCGAAAGCGGCCAGATCCTGCTCGGCAACCATCTTGACGAGCGGGAAGAAGCCGGCGCGAACCACGTCTTCCTGGCCCTGGATGCTGTAGACGTAGCGGATGAATTCCGCACGCAGGGGCTCGAGATCCTGGTTGGGATCCTTGTTGACGTAGATGTAGAGGAAGCGAGCCAGCGGATAGAGGCCGGTCGCTGCCGCTTCGCCTTCCGGCGCGTAGCAGGTGCCGTCTTCGGCGCGGATCTGGATCGCCTTGACGTCGGCAGTGGCGTAACCGATGCCGGAATAGCCGATGCCGTTGATGTCGGAGGCGACGCCCTGGATCACGGTGGAGGAGCCGGGCTGCTCACGCACTTCCGGGCTGTAATCGCCGCCGGACAGCGCGACTTCGCGGAAGTAGCCATAGGTGCCCGAAGCCGAGTTGCGGCCATACATGGCGATCGGGCGGTCGGCCCATTCACCGGTCAGGCCGGCTTCGCCCCAGGTGGTGATCGCCGCATCGGCACCGCCGGCGCGGGTCGAGGAGAAGATCGCGTCGACTTCCTGGAGGCTCAGGCACTCGATCGGGTTGTCACGGTGCACGAACACGCCGAGCGCGTCGATGGCGCCGCGGATCGGGGTCGGCTCGTAGCCGTAGCGGGCTTCGAATTCCTCGATCTCGGAACCGCGCATCGGGCGCGACATCGGACCGAACTGGGCGGTGCCTTCCACGAGGGCGGGGGGAGCAGTGCCCGAACCGGCGCCCTGGATCTGGATCGCGACGTTCGGATAGAAGCCGCGGAAGCCTTCGCTCCAGAGCGTCATCAGGTTGTTGAGGGTGTCGGACCCGATCGAGGTGAGGTTGCCCGACACGCCCGAGACGGGCTCGTAATTGCCGAGGCTTTGGTCGACCTGCTGGGCCTGCGCGGCGCCGGCGAACAGGGTCGCGGCGGAAAGCGCGAGTACGAGTTTCTTCATCACTGCCTCCAGAACGGTGTTCTTTCGTGGAGCTGTCGCGCGCTCTTCGCGCCGCCCTCGGGCAGTGGCTTAGCAAGTTCCCATGACAGTTATGTAACAGCCGTCAAGGTTATTAATGACATGGCGGAAGGCGGGTGCTGGCCCGATGATCGGGTTGCGGCATCATCCGTTATCACGCTTTCACCCCACCCTTGATTCCTCCCCTGAGGGGAGGGTTGAGGTGGGGTGCCTTGCGGAAATACGCGGAAGTGTCGCGGGTTACCCGCGCGACATGTCGAGCGGTGGCTTCACACCCTCGGGCAGCGGGGAAACGTAGGGTGTCTTCGCCGTGCGCGTCTTGTGATCTTCCTTCACGCGGGCCATCAAATCGGGATTGGTGAGCACCGCGACGCCGGTTCCGGCCATCGCCTTGGCGACATGCACCATCGCCTTGTGCGCGTGCGCCGACTTGCCCTGCGCCACGACCTGCCAGGTATGGAGCGGCGTGCCGATGGCGATCGAAGGCGCATGCGCCTGCACGGTGGGCACGGCCCAGGAGACGTCACCGACATCGGTCGAACCGATCATCGGCTTGCGTGGCTGGTCGAGCGGCACGGTGAAATCGGCCAGCGGCGCGTCGGTGGGCTCACGCCCGATCACCTTCCACGGAGCGGCGAGGTCCTGCTCGGTGAGGGTCGCGCGGATTTCGCGCGCAAAATCCCGGTCGGCCTCGTCGAAGGGCGGGGGGCCGAGCTCTTCGAGCATGGATTGCATCGTCTCCTCGAGCGGGCGATTCCCGAGAATGTTGGACACCGCCGAGATGATCTTCATCTCCATGCGCGTCTCGGTCATCAGCGCTGCGCCCTCGGCGACCTTGCGTACGCGCTCGACCAGTTCGCGCATGCCGTTGAGCTCGCGCGCGCGGATCGAGTAGCGCACCCGCGCATAGGATTGCACCACGTTCGGGGCGATGCCGCCGGTATCGAGTACGGCGTAATGCACGCGCGCATCGCTGGGCATGTGCTCGCGCATGTAATTGACGCCAACGCTCATCAGCTCGACGGCATCAAGCGACGAGCGCCCGAGATGAGGCGAGGCGGAGGCGTGGGAGGTGCGGCCAAAGAAGGCGAAATCGGCACGCGTATTGGCCAGCGAGACCGGCGGGAAGACCTCCCAGAAGCTGTGCGGGTGCCAGGAGATCGCGACATCGACATCGTCGAAAAGGCCGTCACGGACCATGAAAGCCTTGGCCGCGCCGCCTTCTTCGGCGGGACAGCCGTAATAGCGCACGCGGCCCGGGATGCCCT
>PXAW01000478.1 GCA_003567055.1 Hyphomicrobiales bacterium | reverse complement strand
GGGGAGGAGGATTGCTCGCGTGATGCGAGCGCATCGACGGGCGGGGCGTCATCTCCCTCCCCGGTGGACCCGGTCTCGGTGACCTCCGGCAGGGGTGTATCCGGCCTGGGCGTATAGCCGCTGCGCGCATGGGCGAGCACCCGTGCGAAACCCGATATCGCGCCGGCCTCGCCGGCGGCCTGCAAGGATGGCGCGGAAGCCGGCAGGCCGGCATCGGCACCGTCACGACGCAGGTAATCGAGCCCCTTCAGCGCCAGCAGCGCCACGGCGGCGATCGCAACCGCATCGATCAGGCGCAGACGCTTGATCATGCGGCATCACCGCGATGTTCGAGCCGGTCCATGGCGCGCCGGGCGAGCAGCTCCGCCGCATCGCTGATCCGATCGGGAACCCGGCGCGGATGCGATACCGGCGGCGCGGGGGCGGGTGCCGGCTGCGCATGATATTGCGGCATCGGAGAGGGGGCAGGCTGCGATTGCGGACGGGAAACCTGAACCGGGGCCGGCCGCTGCGGCGGGGCGATTTGGGCCGCCTCGCCCGCCTCGTCGCACTGCGGGCCGCGCAGGCTGCGCCCGTTATCGACGATGGTCATCATCCGGGTCATCACCTGCTCGCCCGCCTCGACCTGCTCGGCGAGATCGGAGGCGTAGCGCTCGGCGGTGCGCAGGCGATCGGCGAGCGTCTTCTCGCAATCGCCGAGCGTATTGCGCAGGCCGGCAATGGCGCGCTCGGCAGTCTCGGTGGCGCTCATCAGCTCGACGATGGTCTTGCGCATGGATTGCTCATCCGCCTGCAGCTTCGCGATGCGCTTCGACAACCGCACCGACGTCACCACCGTGGCGACCAGCAGCACCGCGACAAGAATTTCCGCAAAGAGCATCAGGATCGAGCCCATGGACGTCACGCCTCACTCTGATTCTTCGCACTCGCCTCGAATGCGGCGAGCGTCGTGCGCGCGCGTCGCATCGGCCTTGCGATCTGGACTGCGATCTTGTCCTCGTAGCGCCCCACCCGCCCCTGGGTGAGGCGCCAGTCACCGCATTGCAGGGTGACCAGATCGGAGGGTTTGGCGTCGAACATGAGCGTATCGCCGACTTCCAGCTTCATCACTTGACGCAGCGGAAGGCGCATTTCGTGCAAGACCGCCTTCACCTCGAAATCCGATTGCCAGATCTCGGTTGCGAGATGGCTCTCCCAGACCGCGTCGCGCCCGAGCTTCTCGCCCATGAAGCTCTGCAGCAGGAGATCGCGGATCGGCTCGATCGTGGCGTAGGGAAAGAGAATCTGCAAAAGCCCGCCACGGCCTTCCATGTCGAGCTTGAGATCGATCAGGATGGCGGCATTGGCGGGCCGGGTGATGGTGGCGAAGCGCGGATTGGTCTCGATCCGGTCGACATCGAATTCCACATTGGCGATCGGCGCGAAGGAGACCTGCAGATCACCGAGCACGATCTCGACCATGCGCTTGACCAGCTGCATCTCGATCGTCGTGAAGGGGCGCCCGTCGAGGCGGGTATCCTGGCTGCCGCGCTTGCCGCCTAGCAGCAGGTCCAGCGTCGAATAGGCCAGATTCGATTCGATGGTGACGAGGCCGGAATTCTCCCAGGCCTCGGCGCGGAACACCGCGAGCTGCACCGGCAGCGGGATCGAATTGAGGTAGTCGCCGAAGCGTACCGAGCGGATATTGTCGAGGGTGACCTCGACATTGTCCTGGAAGAAGTTGCGCAGGCTGGTCGACAGGAGGCGCACCATCCGGTCGAAGATGATCTCCAGCATCGGCAGGCGTTCGTAGGAAACGACGCCCGAATCGACGATGGCGCGGATACCGCCCGCCCCCGATGCCGAAAGCTCGTGCAGCGAGAAGCCGAGCAGCTGGTCGATCTCGTCCTGATTCAGAATACGGTCGGCGCCAGCCATGTCGGGGCTGTCGTCATCCGTACTCTCGTCGATCATGGTGGCCCATTCGGCCGCCATGTCGCTCGCCGCCGCAGCAGAACCCTGCTCGGCCAGCGCCGCGCCCCATTCATCGGCGAGCGCAGGATCCTCGCTGCCGCCGCCCGAGCCCTGTTCGGCGAGGGCTGCGGCCCAGTCGTCATCCATGGCGTCGTCGTCGCCGCCGGGGAGATCGTCGTCGTCAGCCATGCTGCTCGCTCCTCATTGCACGACGACTTCCTTGAACAGGATCCCGTCCACCTTTGCGGGATGCACGGCGATGTTCACGCGCCGCAGCAATTCCTCGCGCAGGCGGTAGATACCCGCCGAGCCTTCGATTTCGCTGGGGCGCAATTCCCGGACGAACACCTGAAACGTGTCCTCGATGCGCGGCATCAGGGGCTCCAGCGCACTCGCCAGATCCGGATCATCCACTTCCAGCGCCACGGAGAAGCGCAGGAAGCGGGGGCGATCCTGATTCGGTTCGGAGGCGAGGTTGACCGTCATCTCGCGCACATCGACGAAGATGGCCGGTCGTTCGATTTCCGCCTGCTCTGCGGAATCGCCCCCGCCCAGGAAGAAGAAGGCACCGCCGCCCGCCAGCGCCACGGCGATGAGACCGGCTGCGGCAAAGATGATCAGACGCTTGCGGTTGGAAGGCTTTTCGACGCCTTCGCCTTCCGCGCCGTCCTCTTTTTCCGTGTCCTCGGCCATCGCGATCCCCGACGCTCTCCTGCTGCACGGCGCACCGGGGCCCCGCGCAGGCAAACCTGCACCCCGACAATCGCCGGATACGGTTAACGCGTCGTTAAGGCGGCAAATACTGCCGGGCTGAATTTGCCGCCGGGGCGATACCGTCCGGGTCGGATGGTGAATCGCGGATTAACCAAACCATTCAGATTTCAGGCTTTTTCAGAAAATCGGAAACTGGCACGCCCCCTGCGACGGAAAGCGAGCCGAAACCGCGCTGGGGAGCGCCGGGGATTCGGCGGGGAAAAACGGGAAAGGGAGCGGCTCACATGGAGAATTCGCTTCTCATCGGCCTGTCACGGCAGGTGGCGCTGGCGCGTGAGATCAACGTCATCGCCAACAACGTGGCCAATGTCTCGACGAACGGCTTCAAGGCGCGTTCGTCGGTCTTCGAAGAATACATGATGCCGACCGCCCGCGCGGAGGACTTTCCGCGCGCCGACCGCATGTTCCGCTACGTGATTGACGCGGATACGCCGCTCGATCTCAGCCAGGGCGCGACGGAGCAGACGGGGAATCCGCTCGACGTCGCCATCCAGGGCGACGGCTTCCTCGTCGTCGACACACCGCAGGGCGAGCGCTTCACGCGCAACGGCGCCATGCAGCTCGACGCGCAGGGCCGGCTGGTCAACAGCGACGGGTTCCTGGTTCTGGGCGATGGCGGGCCGATCGCGGTCGATCCGGAGGCCACCGATCTGGCGATCTCGCCCGACGGCGTGGTCTCTTCGAGAGCGGGCGAATTCGGTCAGCTGCGGCTGGTGCGGTTCGACAATCCGCAGGGCCTGCGCAATGTGGGCGCGAATCTCTTCATGACCGAGGAAGAACCGCAGCCGGCGATGGAGACCGCCGCCCTGCGCGGCGGCATGATCGAGCGCTCCAACGTCAATGCAGTGCTGGAAATGACGCGGATGATGGATGTCAGCCGCGCCTATACCAGCATTGCCGGCATGATCCAGCGCATGGCCGAGACGCAGCGCACTGCGGTGCAGCGCCTCGGCGAAGTCGCCTGAACGAGGAGTAAGTCATCATGCGTGCCCTGCACACAGCCGCCACCGGGATGACCGCCCAGGAACTCAACGTCCAGGTCATTTCCAACAACATCGCCAACATGCGCACGACCGGCTACAAACGCCAGCAGGCGCATTTCCAGGATCTGCTCTATCAGGATCTGCGCCGTTCCGGCGCCGTCACCTCCGAGCAGGATACCCGCGTGCCGGCGGGGATCGAGATCGGCACCGGCGTGAAGGCGGTCTCTACCGCCCGCGCCATGTCCCAGGGCAATATCTCGCCCACGGAGAAGGATTACGACATCGCCATCCGTGGCGAGGGCTTCTTCCAGATCGAGATGCCCGACGGCCGCACCGCCTATACCCGTGACGGCGGGTTCGAACTGAACGCGGAAGGCGAGCTCGTCACCAAGGACGGCTATCGCGTCGCCCCGGGCATCCAGGTGCCGCAGGATGCGCGCAGCGTCTCGATCTCCGCGCAGGGCCAGGTCCAGGTTCTGGTCGGGGGCGCCAACGAGCCGCAGGATGTCGGCCAGATCGCCATGTCGCGTTTCGTCAACAAGGCGGGGCTCCAGGCGATCGGTGACAACCTCTTCCTCGAGACCGCCGCATCCGGCCCGGCCATCGAAGGCCAGCCCGGGGAAGCCGGTTTCGGCAATCTCCAGCAGGGCTTCCTCGAAGAAGCCAATGTCAATGCGGTGACCGAGATCTCCGCGCTGATCGCGGCGCAGCGCGCCTACGAGATGAATTCCAAGGTGATCAGCGCCGCCGATCAGATGCTGACCGCCGCCAACCAGATGTTCAGGGGGTAACGGGTCATGAGCCTCGATCGTCGTATCCATCCCCTCGGCGCACAGCGCTGCGCCCGTCTCGGTCTCGGGCTGATCGCCCGTGTCGCCGGCTTCATTCTCGCGATCACCCTCGTCGTCGCCCTGACGGCTCCCGCCCTCGCGCTCGGCGCTGATGCCGAGGACGCGCCGCGTCTGCGCGGGGACGTCACGGTGGATGCCGATGTCGTCACCATCGGCGATCTCCTCGCCGGAATTCCCGAGGACGTCGCCGCCATCGCTGCCTTCCGCGCGCCGGGTCTGGGCGAGAACGGCACCATCGCCACGTCGCGCATCCTCGCCGCCGCCGAGCAGCTCGGCCTTCAGCCGCCGCAGACTTTCGGCCGCGAGGAAGTCCATGTCAGCCGCGCCGCCCGTGAGATCGACGAGACCGAAATCGCGGCTGCTCTGGCCGAGGCCATCGCCGCACAGCGGGGTGAGCCCGCAGAGGCGCTCGAGATCCGCTTCGAGGGCAGCGCGCCGCATATGCGCGTTCCGCCGCATGCCGCCGGCCCGGTCACCGTGACCGATCTGCGCTACGATCCGAATAGCGGGCGCCTCGCCGCGCTGGTCTATGTGGGCGAAAGCGCCTCGCGGCGGCTCGGCCAGGCCATGGTTGCAGGCCGCGCCGTCACCACCGTCGAGATCGCCGTGCTCGAACGCCCGCTCTCGCGCGGCGAGCGGATCGACCCGCGCGACCTGCGCGTCGAGCGCCGCCCCGCCGCCAACATCCCGCAGGATGCCTGGTATTCCGGTCTCGATCTGGAAGAGCGCGTGGCGCGGCGCAACCTCGCTGCGGGGCATGCCCTGCGCAGCGGTGATCTCGTGCGTGAGAATCTGGTCGAGCGGGGCCAGAACGTGATGATCGTCTATCGCAGCCGCAATCTCACCCTGACCATGCGCGGCACGGCCAACGAAGCCGGCGTGCGCGGCCAGGTGATCGCGGTGACCAATCCGCAGTCGAAACGTGTCCTGCAGGCCACCGTCAGCGGTCAGGGTCAGGTCACCGTGGATGCGCCCTCGCTCGGCCCCGTCGCCGCGACACAGCGCATCATCCAGTAATGCGAGCCGGGATTTCAGCCATGTTCACGCCCCGCTTCCTGCGCCGTATCGGCGTTCTCACCCTGGCGCTGGGCCTTGCCGCCTGCGGTGCTGCCGATCGCCTCGCCAATGTCGGGCGCGCACCTGCACTCTCGCCGATCGAGGATCCCACGAGCATGGCCGGCTACAAGCCGGTGCGCATGCCCATGCCGGATGCCGAGCCGGCGGCCTTCGCCTCCAACTCGCTCTGGCGTCAGGGCTCGCGCGCCTTCTTCAAGGATCAGCGTGCCGCCCGGGTCGGCGATCTCGTCACGGTGCGTGTGCGGGTCACCGATCAGGCCCAGTTCAACAACCAGACCCGCCGCTCGCGCCAGAACGGCGAGAATCTGGGTGCCGAAAGCCTGATGGGGTTCGAGACCCGGCTCGATCGCATCCTTCCCGACGAGGTGCGCGCCGATGCCCTGGTCGGCGTCGATTCCAATTCGAGCAGCCGCGGCGAGGGGTCGACCCGGCGTTCGGAGCAGCTCACCACCAATGTCGCCGCCGTGGTCACGCAGCTTCTGCCCAACGGCAATCTCGTGATCGAGGGCAAGCAGGAGATCCGGGTGAATTTCGAGGTGCGCGAGCTCATCGTCGCCGGGGTGATACGGCCCGAGGACATCGAGGCCGACAACACCATCGATTCCACCAAGATCGCGCAGGCGCGCATCGCCTATGGCGGACGCGGCCACCTCACCGACGTGCAGCAGCCGCGCTACGGCCAGCAGGTGATGGACATCCTGCTGCCCTTCTGAAGCACGGATTTCACGGTCCCGCGAGGCGGAGCCCGGGCGCGCTCCCCACCTGCCCGCCGTCTCGCATCCCTGGCGGCCCCGGTTTTCCGGGGCCGCCTCCCCGCTCCCGAGTGCCGTGCAACCCGTTACGACGATGCGTCAGCGCCCGCCCGACACGTCGAGCAGGGCGCCGCTGACATAGGAGGAATCCGGCCCGGCCAGCCACAGGATGGTGCGCGCCACCTCCTCAGCACTGCCGGCGCGTCCCATCGGCACGCCGCTCATCAGGCGATCGACCCGGTCCGGCGCGCCCGCCAGCGCATGGATATCCGTCTCGATCAGACCGGGGCGCACCGCATTGACGCGGATACCCTCGGCGCCGACTTCCTTCGACATGCCGAGCGTCATCGTATCCGTCGCCCCCTTGCTCGCACCGTAATGCACGAACTCGCCGGGACCGCCGAGAACGGCGGCGCGCGAGGAGACATTGACGATGCTGCCACCGCGCCCGCCGCGCTGCGTCGACATCCGGCGGATCGCCTCGCGTGCGGCCAGAAAATAGCCGAGCACGTTGATATTCATCACCCGGGTGATCTCGGCAGCCTCCATATCGGCCACGCGGGTCAGCTTGCCGGTGATGCCGGCATTGTTGATCAGAACATCCGGCGCGCCGTATGCCGCATCACAGGCGGCAAACAGGGCCATCACCCCTTCCTCGCTGCCCATATCGGCCTTGACGGCCGTGATCTCGGCCCCGGCCCCCTCGGCATCCGCAACGACGCGTTCGGCGCCCGCCACATCGGCGCCATAGCTGAAGCAGATCCGGTAGCCGGCTCGCGCTGCGCCCGCGATCACCGCCGCG
>PXAW01000534.1 GCA_003567055.1 Hyphomicrobiales bacterium | reverse complement strand
GGCCGAGATGGAAACAGGCACGCCCCACCCAGTTGCCGAGCGTGCCGCGATCGAGGCTGATACCCTGCCGCTGGAAGATCTCGGCCTCACCCAACTTAAACAACTTAATCGGACGAAGCAGGAACATTTTTCTGTAAGCCATTGACTTTATTGAGATCGGGTTGGTTGGCGCCAGATTTTGTGGTGCTAAACAATGTTGTTTTATGCGTTTTATTCGTTGACGCATGGCAATTCCTTAGAGCCCGACCCGAAAAGAGTTGAGTGATTTCAGTCAGTTGTGATTCTGTTCGGTTGCGACACTGAACGAGGAACACATGCCCTGGACCAAAATCACTCGACGGGATTATGAACGGCGTGGCCGCCGGTATGCAAGCGATCTGACCGACCGCGAATGGGAACTTGTTGCACCGTTCATACCGCCACCGCGGCGGCTTGGACGTCCGCGCCGGACACCGCTGCGGGATGTTCTCGATGCCATTCTCTACATGGCCTCGACAGGATGCCAGTGGCGGTTCCTGCCCAACGACTTCCCGCCGCCATCAACGGTTCAGCGCTATTTCTATGAATGGCGGGACACTGGCCTGCTGAACAGTATCAACCATCATTTGGTCGCGGCAGCTCGCGAGCTGGAAGGCCGTGATCCGAGCCCGTCTGCCGGTGTGATCGACAGCCAGAGCGTGAAGACCACGGAGAGCGGGGGCGTTCGCGGCTATGATGCCGGCAAGAAGATCAACGGTCGCAAGCGGCATATCCTGACCGACACGCTGGGGCTGATGGTCGCCACGGTGGTTCATTCCGCCGGCATCCAGGATCGTGACGCAGCGCCCGGGGTGATGAAACAGATCCGGCGCTCCTATCCCTGGCTGCGCCACGTCTTCGCCGATGGTGGCTATGCCGGTCCCAAACTGCGCAAGGCGCTTGCCGGTATGGGTAAATGGAACATCGATATCGTCAAACGATCCGATACGGCGCAAGGCTTCGAGGTATTGCCCCGCCGATGGGTCGTCGAGCGGACATTCGCATGGCTTGGTCGCTGCCGCCGCCTCGCAAAAGACTGGGAGAAAACCATCGAGAGCGCCACTGCATGGCTGACCGTCGCCCACATCCGCATCGTCACGCGAAGGCTCGCAAGATACTGCTAAACGGCCCGAAATTATGAGTCAGACACTGAGATTTCGCGAATGGAGCGGTTTGCACCGCTCGCAAAGCGAGCGATGCAAACCGCCAACGCCCGGAATGGGGCGCATAGCCGTCATACAGGTGCAGGCTTTCACACTCGGATTTTTTTGAGAAACGGCCAGTGAATTCGGTTCACATAATCGCTCAGCTCTCTAATCGGGACCGGTTCTGCATCCCGTTTCTCGCCATAACGGCTTCCAGTACCAGTTTCTGCGTGTCCCATTAGTAAGTCACGCATGTCCTTTGACGTTGCCCCCAACTTTTATCCAGTGTGACGTAGACTCCGGTGGTTGTGATGGCCCGTTTGAGCCGTCTGGAAGACGGGAGCTGGCGTGGAGCTGGCGATTGAGCGCAGCGCCAGGTCCCGTCGTGGGGTGAAGGTGGTGGCGTATTCGGTCGGGGTGAGCCAGCCCAGCCGCGAGTGTGGGCGCTTTCCATTGTAGTCGGCCCGCCATTCTTCGAGGGCAATGCGGGCGTAGGAGAGGCTCGGGAACAGGGTTTCGTTGAGCAACTCGTCCCTGAGCCTGCCATTGAACGATTCAATGAACGCGTTCTGCATCGGCTTTCCCGGGGCAATGTAATGCCAGTCGATCTTGTGTCGGTCTGCAAAGCCCAAGATGGCATTGGAGGTGAACTCGGTGCCGTTGTCACTGACGACCATCCTCGGCTTGCCGCGTGCCGCCATGAGCGTTTCGAGCTCTCGGGCGACCCGCAGCCCTGAGAGGGATGTATCGGCGATGAGCGCCAAGCATTCCCGAGTACAGTCATCGACGACCGTCATAACCCTGAACCGGCGACCATCTGTGAGCTGATCAGAGACAAAGTCCAGCGACCAGCGCTCGTTGGGTGCCATGGGGATGACCATCGGCGCCCGCGTTCCCAAGGCCCGCTTCCGGCAGCCCCTGCGCCGCACCGAGAGCTTCTCCTCACGATACATCCGGAACAGACGCTTGTGGTTGACCACATAGCCTTCCCGGCGCAGCAATACATGCAGGCGCCGATATCCAAAGCGCCGACGCTCATGGGCAATTGCCTTCATGCGGTCCCGCAGGTCGACATCAACCACTCGGCTGCCCTGATAGCGCATGGTCATGCGACAACAGCCCAGCACTGTACACGCCCGCCGCTCGCTCATCTCCAAGGTCTGCATGAGATAAGCGACTGCCTTTCGCCTCGCGGCGGGCGCTACCATTTTTTTCCGAGAAGATCCTTGAGTGCGGAGTTGTCGAGCATGGCATCGGCCAGGAGCTTTTTGAGCTTGGTGTTCTCATCCTCGAGCGACTTCAGCCGCTTGGCCTCGCTCACATCCATGCCGCCGTATTTGGCTTTCCATTTATAGATGCTCGCGTTGCTCACGCCGTGCTTGCGGCACAAATCGGCAACCGGGACGCCCGCCTCATGCTCCTTGAGGATGCCGATAATCTGTTCTTCGCTGAACCTGTTGCGCTTCATCTCTGGTCCTTTTCCGTGGCCAGAGTCTATTTCAAACTGGATTAAGTCTGCGGGGCAACGTCACCTCCGGCAAATCATGACTTGCCGACTTTGAGGAATATCCCGGATAAGCTTCAGTAATTATATACTTTACGTACCAACTGACATTTTGCAGGCTGAAGCCATCGAAAGGAAACTCCGATGGTCAACCTCACTGGGGCGGAGACCTACAATTTTAAATAACTATCACGCCTGATCATGGACGTGCTTCTGCACTATCGGGGCGAATGCTGCGATGAACGATCATCGCCCGAAAGATGTCTTGAGCTAGTTCGCCCGCTGTCCAATGTGGCGGATTTTCAGACACCCAGCCCGAACCGGAATACAACATAATTTTTCTAGCGCCGGCCCCGATCATCTCGGACGTGATCTCAATTTCCTCTATGCCGGCCTGTCGCGAAGCAGATGATATTTTTTCACCGCGGAACGCCAAGTATATAATGATCGAAAGAATTGCAGAGAATGGATTCCAGCCTCGAATCCTCACGCCGGTCGGCGCCGGCCCCTTTCGCCGACCCACACGGAAGACGCGCGAAACGAGATGCAAGGTCGGCGCACTCATTCGGCGCCCCCCTCCGCGAACTTGCCGACATGCTTTGCATCGCGGGGCTCTTCAGGCAGCGCTGCGAAGATCCTGGGCGAGATCAGCGAGTAGAATGTCGGGACGACGAACAATGTGAAGAGCGTTCCCACCGTGATCCCGGAGAAGATCACGATGCCCATCGCCGAACGTGCAGCCGCCCCGGCGCCGTCGGCGATGATCAGCGGTACGACTCCGAGTGCCGTCGCAGCGGTCGTCATGAGGATCGGCCGCAGACGCATCCTTGCCGCCATCACGATCGCAGCCTCACGGCTGATGCCGCTCGCACGTCGCTGCTGGTTTGCGAATTCGACGATGAGAATGCCGTGCTTGGTGATCAGACCGATCAGGGTGATCAGTCCGACCTGCGTATAGATGTTGAGCGTTCCAAGGCCCAGATTGAGCGGCACGATCACACCGAAGATCGACAGCGGCACCGACATCAGAATTATGAACGGATCGCGGAAACTCTCGAACTGGGCGGCGAGCACGAGATAGATCACGATGATGGCCAGCGCGAAAGCGACGATGATCGTATTGCCTTCGCTGCGCTCGAGCCGCGACTGATCAGCGTAATCGAGGAAGAACCCGTCCGGGAGCAGCGGACGCGCGATGCCCTCCAGGATGTCGAGCCCCTCGCCGGTGGAGACGCCGATCATGGGTAACGCCGTGATGGTGGCGGAGTTGAGCTGGTTGAACTGCTCGATCGTGGCCGGAGCGGGCCGGGTATCGACCGTGATCACGGCCGAAAGCGGCACCATGTCACCCGCACGTGAGCGCACGAAATACGATCCGAGCCGCTCCGGATTGTCGCGATATTCCTGCGGTACCTGCATGATCACGTCGTAGCTGTTGGAATCCCGGTCGAACTGGGCGATGGCGCCATCCCCGACGAGCAGGCTCAACGCCGCGCCGATCTGGCTGGCGGGAAGGTTCAGGGCCGCCGCCCGATCCCGGTCGATCGTGACGAGGATTTCGGTGGTATCGAATGCCAGTGAATTCTGTACCACGATGAACCGGCCCGATGCCTCCGCCTCGCGCCGGATTTCGTCGGCCACCTCGAAAACCTGCGCGGGTGAGCCGGTCGACTGCACCACGAGCGAAATCGGAAGACCGCCGCCGGCTCCCGGCAGCGAGGGCGGTGCGAAGACGAAGGCCTGGACGCCCGTGATCGGTGCCAATCGCTCCTGGAGATCGGCCTGGATCTCTGCCTGGCTCCGGTCGCGATCGGCCCAGTCGTCGAAGGCCCAGACCATGATGCCGGTATTGGTCTGCCCCCCGAAGCCGACGATCGAGAAATTCGCAGAAAGCTCAGGCAGGTCCGAGGTCAGGGCGCGCATCTCGTCGACATAGCGGCTGGTGTAATCGGTCGTGGCGTAGCTCGGTGCGTTGACGAAGGAGAACAGGGCGCCGGCATCCTCCTCGGGGGCGAGTTCGCTGGAGGTCTTGGTGAAGAGGAACACTGTCACGCAGGACAGGACGATAACGACGAGGATGGTCACCGGGCGGAAACCCAGCGAGGATTCGACCCGGCGGGCATACCAGCCCTCGAACGCGGTGAAACGCCTGTCGAGCCAGTTCTGGAATCGGTTGCCGCCGCCGGCACGCAGGATCCGCGCCGACATCATCGGTGAGATCGTCAGGGCCACGATGCTGGAGATGAAGACCGCACCCGCGAGTGTGACCGCAAATTCCGTAAACAGCGCTCCCGTGAGCCCGCCGGTGAAGAACAATGGCGTGAAGACCGCGACGAGCGTCAGCATCATCGCGACGATGGGTGAAGTGAGCTCGCGCATCGACTGATAGGCTGATTGCAGGGGCGACTGTCCCTCGTCGATATGGCGCTGGATATTCTCGACGACGATGATCGCATCATCGACCACGAGCCCGATCGCGAGAACCATGGCGAGCAGGGTGAGGAGGTTGATCGAATAGCCGACGGCAAAGAGGATGAAGGCCACCCCCACGAGCGAAAGCGGGATCGCCACGAGCGGCATCGCCACCGAGCGGATGGAGCCGAGAAACAGCAGTATGATCAGCGCGACGATCACGGTTGCGAGGAAGATCGTGACCAGAACCTCCCGGATCGATGCTTCGATCTGCTCGGTGGCGTCGAACATCAGCTCCAGCGTCATGCCCTCCGGCAGGCTCGCCTGGATCGCTGGAAGCTCCGCACGTACGGCGGAAGAGGTGTCGAGCGGATTCGCGGCAGGGCTGGGAAAGATGCCGATGAAGGTGCCCGCTTCTCCGTCGAAGCTGACAACCATATCGGTGCTTTCTGCCGCGAGTTCGATGCTTGCGACGTCGCGCAACCTGACGATCGTGTCTCCGTCGCCGGAAACCGGCATGGCGCCGAAGGTTTCAGGCGTTTGCAGGGTCGAATCGAGCGCGATCGGGTAGGAGACGAACTCGTTGCGCGTGCGGCCCGGTGCGGAGAGAAAATTCGAATCGTTGATCGCCGCCATCACCTCCTGCGCGGTGAGGCCGTGGGCTGCGAGGCGCACGGGATCGACCCAGACCCGCATCGCGTAATTTGCAGCGCCCATCACCTGTGCTTCTGCGACGCCCTCGATCGTCGCCATGCGGGGCACGATCACCCGCTCGATATATTCGGTGACCTGTTCCGGCGACATGTCGGGATTGCGAACGCCGAGATACATCGTGGCGAAGGTGGAACCGGTTCCCTTGGTGACATTGGGATCGCGGGCATCGCCAGGCAGGCGATCGCGCACCTCCTGCACCTTCGACATCACCTCGGTGAGGGCAATGTCGGGATCCTCGCCCAGACGCATGTTGACGGTCACGACCGATGCCGAGGGCCGCGATTGCGAGGTGATGTAATCGACGCCTTCGGCCGTGGCGACCGCCGCCGAGACAGGCGAGGTGATGAAGCCCTGGATCAGTTCCGGAGATGCGCCGGGATAGACGGTCGTGATCGTGATCACGGTCTCGTCGACCTCCGGATATTGCCGCGTCTGCATGTTCAGGAGCCCCTGCATGCCGAGCAGCAGGATCAGGAATCCAAGCACCGTCGACAGGACGGGGCGCTTGATGAAGGTATCGGAGATACTCATCAGCGCACCGCCCGTGCTGCGGTTTCGCCTTCGGTTTCTTCGGTATCGCCCGAAAGCGAGACCGGCGTGTTGTTCGACAACCTGTTCTGGCCCGTCGCCACGATCGTCGCACCGGCCTCCAGGCCTTCCCGGATCTCGACCATATCCTGCACGCGCCGTCCTGCGGTGACGAAGACCTGGCGGGCCAGGAGCCGCTCTTCGTTTTCCGGATCGGGTTCGACCAGATAGACGAAATCGCCGTAGAGGCTGGTCACGAGAGCCGTCTGCGGCACGGCGATCACGTCGTCTTCCTGCGGAAGCGCGACTTCGATACGCACGAATTGACCGGGCGTGATGTCGCCGCCTGCATCGCTGATCATGGCCCGAAGGGCAAACATCCGGCTCGCCGGGTCGACGCGGGGATCAACGCCCGTGATCTCGCCTTCGAAGGGCGCACTCCTGCCCTCGATGCGCACGTGGATGCCCTGCCCGACGAAGACATTCGTCAATTGCTGCTCGGGCAGGCTGAAATCGACGCGCATGCTGTCGATGTCCTGGAGCGTCGTGATCGCGGCGCCCGGGGAAACATACTCGCCGACATCCACACGAGGCAGGCCGATCGTGCCTGCGAAAGGCGCAACAAGCTGCCGCTGATCGAGCAGGGCCGAAACCCTCGCGACCTGTGCCTGCGCGGCACGATAGGCCGCCTGCGCCCCCTCAAGCGATACGCTCGTCGCGACACCCCGGGACTGGAGTTCGCGTGTGCGCTCGAGGTTGAGCTCCTCGGTTTCGAGTTGTGTGGTCGCGGCTTCGAGATCAGCAGACTGAACGGCGCTGTCGAGCCGCACCAGAAGCTGCCCTGCCTCCACCCGATCGTTCGAGCTGAACAGGATCTCGCGCACGATGCCTGCTGCCTCGACGGTGAGATCCACACCCTGCGCGGCATGGGCGGTGCCGATCGTG
>PXAW01000636.1 GCA_003567055.1 Hyphomicrobiales bacterium | reverse complement strand
TCTGCAACGCGGCGGTGAACCCCTATTACGGGCCGCTCGCGGAGATCGATGACGGCGCCTTCGACAAGGTGATGAACGCCAACGTCAAGAGCAATCTCTGGCTCTGCCGCGATGCGCAGCCCCATCTCGCGAAAAACGGCGGCGCCGTCGTGATCATCTCCTCGATCGCGGGCTTGCGCGCCTCCGACAATATCGGCGCCTACGGCATTTCCAAGGCCGCCGATTTCGCCCTCGCCCGCCAGCTCGGCGCGGAATGGGGGCCGCAGAACATCCGCGTCAACTGCATCGCGCCCGGGCTGATCAGGACCGATTTCGCCCGCGCGCTCTGGGAGGATCCGCAGCGCCGGACGCTGCGCGAGGAATCCACCCCCTTGCGCCGTATAGGTGATCCGGAGGACATATCCGGCGTGGCGGCCTTCCTCGCCTCCCCCGCCGCCGCCTTCATGACGGGCACCGTCGTCACCGTCGATGGCGGCGTGACCATCGCCTGATCGCCCGCCAGGGCCACGAACGAAGAAAATGATGATGAAAACGGATGATTTCGAAGATCCCGGCCTGCTCGCAATGACGGGCGAGAAGCCGGCGGGTTTCCAGCGCGCCATGGCGTACCGCCTCGCAGAATGGCGCGAGGGTGAAGCGGTGCTCGAAATGGAAATCGACGAGCAGCACCGCAACCGGGTCGGCGTCGTGCATGGCGGCGTGCTGGCCGCACTGATCGACACCGCCTGCGGCTTCTGCGGCTCCTATACCGATACCCCAGGCGAACAGCGCGGCGTCGCGACGCTCTCCCTGACGACGAGCTTCACCGCCCCGGCCCGCGAGGGCGTTCTGCGGACCATCGGCAAGAAACGCGGCGGCGGGCGAAACACGTTCTTCGCATCGGCGGAAGTGTTCGATTCGCAAGGCGTCATGGTCGCCTTCGGCGAAGGCACGTTCCGTTATCGCACGAAGAAGACGACGGAATACTGAGCCCGCTCAGGCTCTGGGAGGGATGCCCTCATTGGCGAGCGCATCGACGCGGTGATTGAGCGGATCGTCGGCATGGCCCTTGACCCAGTGCCATGACACGTCGTGGCGCGCCTGCGCCGCATCGAGCCGGCGCCAGAGATCCTCGTTCTTGACCGGCTTGCGATCCGCCGTCTTCCAGCCCCGCGCCTTCCAGCCCTGCATCCAGCTGGTGATGCCCTGGCGGACATATTGGGAATCGGTGAAGAGATCGACCGTACAGGGGCGCTTGAGCGTCTCCAGCGCCATGATCGCGGCCATCAGCTCCATGCGGTTGTTGGTGGTCAGCGCCTCGCCGCCCTTCAGCTCGCGCTCGGTGGCGTTATAAATCAGGAGCGCACCCCATCCGCCGGGGCCCGGATTGCCCTTGCAGGCCCCGTCCGTATAGACCGTCACGCGCTGGTTCATCGCACCAGCCCGTAATCGCGCGCCGATTCCACGCGGCGGTGGAAGCCGAGCTTGCGGTCGTATTCGAGCGGATCCTTCGGCCGCACCAGCGCACCGGGGGGCACGTTCAGCCAGTCGACCAGCCGCGTGAGCATGAAGCGCAGGGCCGAGCCCCGGCACAGGATCGGCAGCGCCTCGGCCTCCGCATCCTCCAGCTTGCGCACGCGCTCGTAGCCCGCGAGCATCGCCTTCGCCTTGGTGACGTTGAAGCTGTGATCGGCCTCGAAGCACCAGGCGTTCAGGCAGATGGCGAGGTCATAGGCGAAATAATCGGTACAGGCGAAGTAGAAATCGATGATGCCCGACACCTCCTCCCCGATGAAGAAGGCGTTGTCGGGGAAGAGATCGGCGTGGATCACCCCCTCGGGCAGGCCGCGTGGCCAGTTTGTCTCGAGATAGGCGAGCTCCTCGCGAATGCGCTTGGTCAGGCCGGGGGCAACCTGCTCGGCGCGATCCTCGGCGGCGGCAAAGAGCGGCGGCCAGCCCGTCAGCGAGAGCGCATTCGTGCGCTGCATCCCGAAATCAGATCCGGCTTCGTGCATCTGCGCGAGCGCGGCCCCGAGCGCACCGCAATGGGTCGCGCTGGGCCGGCGAATGGCGAGGCCTTCGAGGAAGGTGAAGATCGCCGCCGCGCGCCCGCATAACCGCCCGAGCTTCTCGCCGTCGCGCTTGCGCAGGGGCTGCGGGCAATTCAGGCCGCGCCGGGCGAGATGCTCCATCAGATTGAGAAAGAACGGCAATTCGTCCTCGCGCACGCGCTTTTCATAGAGCGTGAGGATGAAATCGCCCTGCGAGGTGTGAAGGTAGTAATTCGTATTCTCGACGCCTTCGGCGATGCCCTTGAAGGCGAGCACATCGCCGATCTCGTATTGCGCCACGAAAGCGAAGAGCGCGTCCTCGGGGACTTCCGTATAAACCGCCACGGCTCACTCCGCAGCGGCGTCGCGCAATTCGCGCGGCAGGGGAAAGAACACGTCTTCCTCCGTGGTGGTCACGGTCTCGACGCTGACGTTATAATGCTGCGCGAAGGCGTCGATGATCTCCTCGACCAGCACTTCCGGCGCCGAGGCGCCCGCCGTGATGCCGAGGGTGGAAATCGCGCCATAGCGCGTCCAGTCGATATCCTCGCCCCGGTTGACCAGGGTCGCGAGCGGGCAGCCGGCGCGCTCGGCCACTTCGCGCAGGCGCTGCGAATTCGAGGAATTGGGCGAGCCGACCACGATCATCGCATCGACCATCGGCGCCACCTTCTTCACCGCCTCCTGGCGGTTGGTGGTGGCGTAGCAGATGTCTTCCTTGTGCGGCGCGATCATCTTGGGAAAACGCGCCTGCAAGGCCGCGACAATCTGCGCGGTATCGTCGACGGACAGCGTCGTCTGCGTCACGAAGGCGAGATTGCCGGGATCGGGCGGATCCAGCCGGGCCACGTCGTCGAGCGTCTCGACCAGCGTGATCGCGCCCCCGGGCAGCTGACCCATGGTTCCCACCACTTCCGGATGGCCGGCATGGCCGACGAGCAGGACGTGGCGCCCGCGCTTGGCGTGGATCATCGCCTCACGATGCACCTTGGTGACGAGCGGGCAGGTCGCGTCGATGGCGAACATGCGCCGGCGCATGGCTTCTTCCGGCACCGATTTCGGCACGCCGTGGGCAGAGAAGATCACCGGCGCGTCGCCATCGGGAATCTCGTGCAATTCCTTGACGAAGACGGCGCCCTTGTTGCGCAGGCTCTCGACCACGTATTTGTTGTGGACGATCTCGTGGCGCACATAGACCGGCGCGCCGTGGATCGCCAGCGCCTTCTCCACGGCATCGATCGCGCGCACCACGCCGGCGCAGAAACCGCGCGGGGCGCAGAGCAGAATCGACAGAGGCGGCAAAGGCGTCTTCATCGGCGTATCCATCATTGACGGGATGTGGCGAGATGCCCCTCCATGTCAAGCATTTCGGCACCGATTGCGGCAAAACACCCGCGTCTTTTGCTGCCCGGACTTGACCGCGTCGCCGTGATGGTGAACAGACGGTGCCGCAGTATTTCCTCCCGTCATCAAGGAACCAGATCAGCGTGTTCGCCTGGCGCCTCCGCCTTGCCCGTTTCGCCGCGCGCAGCCTCGATCTGCTCGCCGCCACCGCAATCCGGATCCTGTTCGCATTCGCGCGTGCATTGGGGCCTGAACGCGCGGCTGATCTCGGCGGCTTCCTCGCGCGCAATCTCGGCCCGCTCTTTCCCGCCCACCGCACGGCCAGGGACAATATCCGCCGCGCCTTTCCCGGCATCGGCGACGACGAGGTCAAACGGATCACGCACGAAGCCTGGGACAATCTCGGCCGCACCGCCGCGGAATACGCCCATCTCGACACGCTGATCAATTTCGACCCGGACAATCCCGATGCCGGCAATGTCGAGATCAGCGGCATCGATCATTTCGAGGCTCTGCGTGACGACGGCAAGCCGGGCATCATCTTCGCCGGGCATTTCGCCAATTGGGAACTGCCCGCCATCTGCGCCGCACGCTATGGGCTCGAAGCCACGGCGGTGTTTCGCGCTCCCAATGCGGTCGCCGTCGCGAAGGCGATTCACGAGGTGCGCAGCCAGACCATGGGCGGGCTCGAAGCCGCGCGGCAGGGCGCAGCCTTCGCCATGCAGGGGGTGCTGGAGCGCGGCGGGCATCTCGGCATGCTGATCGACCAGCATTTCACCCGGGGCGTGATCGTCGATTTCATGGGCCGCCCCGCCCTCACCAATCCGGTCCTCGCGAAATTCGCAAAACGCTTCGAATGTCCCGTCCACGGGGTGCGCGTCGTGCGCCTGCCCGGGCGGCGCTTTCGCCTCGAACTGACCCCGCCCCTCGACCTCCCGCGAGACGCGAACGGCGAGATCGACGTGCCCGGCGCCATGCAGGCGATGACGCGCGTCGTCGAGGGCTGGCTGCGCGAAAATCCCGAACAATGGCTGTGGATGCACCGGCGCTGGCGCCCGAAGCTGACAGGCGAGAAGCTCGAGAGCTGACGCTCTAAAGATCGAGCCCCGCATCCCAATAGGGTGTCGGGCCGTAGAGCGCCTGCAGGAATTCGATGAAGACGCGCAGCTTCTGCTCGACATGCCGGCGCGAGGGATAGAGCGCGTGCACGCCCAGCCGGGCCGACGAGCCATATTGCGGCAGGACGCGCACCAGCGCGCCGGATTTCAGTTCCGGCCCCACATCCCAGGTCGAGCGCAGGGCGATGCCGCCGCCGGCGAGAACCGCCTCGCGCACCACCTCGCTCGAATTCGTGCGCAACCGGCTCGTGACCCGCACCGTGGCCGGCCCTTCCGGCCCCTCCAGCCGCCATTCGGAGCCGTTATGGATCAGCAGCGCGTGATCGCCGAGATCGCTCAGAGCCTGCGGCGCGCCGGCGCGGGCGAGATAGGCGGGCGCGGCGCACAGCACGCGGTGGGCGGGAGCGAGCCGCCTTGCGATCAGGCTCGAATCACCCAGATCCGCGATGCGTATCGCGAGATCATAACCCTCGCCGATAATGTCGACGAAGGCGTCGGTCAGCGTCATGTCGAGACTGACGGCGGGATGCGCATCGAGAAAGCGCTGCATGAAGGGGGCGATATGCAGGCGCCCGAAGGATGTCGGCGCGGATATGCGCAGCAATCCCCGCGCTTCCGCAGCCCCCTGCCCGGCTTCCGCCTCCGCTTCCTCGATCGCCGAGAGAATGCCGACAACGCGTTCGTGAAACCCCTGCCCCGCCTCGGTCAGGGAGAGCTGGCGGGTCGTGCGTTGCAGCAGGCGCACGCCGAGTCGCTCCTCCAGCCGCCGGATGCGTTTCGAGATCACGGCGGGCGACAGGCCCGTCTCGCGCCCCGCCTGCGACATGCTGCCCGCCGCCACGACGCGGGCGAAAATGTCGAGATCGCCGAACCGGTCCATCGCTTCCCCCTGATTCGCCGCATGGTGCTTTTTTGATTCGGCGATTTTTTCCTTCAGGGAAACAATCTACCGCGATCTCATCACCTGCACATCCCGCGATTTCGCGCTATATTCCAAAGAAAACCACCGACGTTTCGTTGGACGGGAGGACACCATGTCGATCGCCTTTCCCAAGCCCGATGCCGGGATTATCGCACGCCGCGACGAGATCATCGCCGGGCTCGCGCGATTGTTGCCGCCCGAATGCCTCGTCACCTCCGAGGATGAGCGGCGCGCCTACGACACCGACGCGCTGACCTCCTATCGCAAGATGCCGCTCGCCGTCGCCTTGCCGCGCACGACGCAGGAAGTCTCCGACGTGATGCGCTTCTGCCACGAGAACGGCGTCAAGGTGGTCGCGCGTGGCGCCGGGACGTCGCTCGCCGGCGGCGCCATTCCGCAGGAGGATGCGGTCGTGATCGGCGTGGCCAAGCTCGCCGACGTGATCGAGATGAATTTCGCCGACCGCTACGCGCGGGTGCAGTCGGGCATCACCAATCTGGCGATCAGCGGCGCGGTGGCGCATGAGCAATTCTTCTACGCGCCCGACCCGTCGAGCCAGCTCGCCTGCACCATTGCCGGCAATATCGCCATGAATTCCGGCGGGGCGCATTGCCTGAAATACGGCGTCACCACCAACAACCTGCTCGGTGTGACCATGGTGCTTGTCGATGGCACCATCGTCGAGCTCGGCGGCCCGCATCTCGATGCGCCGGGTTATGACCTGCTCGGCCTGATCACCGGCTCCGAGGGCCAGCTCGGCATCGTCACCGAGGCGACGGTGCGCATCCTGCGCCAGGCGGAGGGCGCGCGCCCGGCCCTGATCGGCTTCGATTCGGCGGAGACGGCGGGGGCCTGTGTCGCCGCGATCATCGGCGCCGGGATCATCCCCGTGGCCCTCGAATACATGGACCGCCCGGCCATCCAGGTCTGCGAGGCCTTTGCCAAGGCCGGATACCCGCTCGATGTGGAGGCGATGCTGATCGTCGAGGTCGAGGGTTCGGACGAGGAGATCGAGGACCAGCTCGCCCGCATCGTCGCCATCGCCGAGGATTTCTCGCCGCAGACGCTGAAAGTGGCGCAATCGGAAGCGGAATCCGCCGCGATCTGGAAGGGCCGCAAATCCGCCTTCGGCGCCACCGGCCGCATCGCCGATTACATCTGCATGGACGGCACCATCCCCACCGGGCAGCTGCCGCATGTGCTCAAGCGCATCGACGAGATCGTGAAATCCTACGGGCTCGGCGTCGCCAACGTCTTCCATGCCGGCGACGGCAACCTGCATCCGCTGGTGATGTTCGATGCGGCCAAACCCGGCGACATGCAGAAGGCCGAGGATGCCGGCTCCGACATCCTCAAGCTCTGCGTCGAGGTCGGCGGCTGCCTCACCGGCGAGCACGGGGTGGGGATCGAGAAGCGCGATCTGATGACCTACCAGTACAATACGCAGGATCTCGCCCAGCAACTGCGCGTGCGCGGCGTCTTCGACCCCGGCTGGCTGCTCAACCCCGCCAAGGTCTTCCCGCTCGAAGGGCGGGACGCGGCATGATGGGTCGGTCGATGAAGGCCTCACCATGCCTCCCTCCCCAGCGGGGAGGGAATGAGGGTGGGGAGAAACGCGCGCCTCATCCGCTGCCGTCGATGCATTTGCGCGCGGGCTACCCCACCCTTTATCCCTCCCCTGAGGGGAGGGAAATCGCGCCCGTCATGAAGCGCTCGCCAGACCTCCCTCCCCAGCGGGGAGGGACTGAGGGTGGGGAGAAACGTGCGCCCCATACCGCGCCGCCGATGCATTTGCACGCGAATCACCCCACCCTTTATCCCTCCCCTGAGGGGAGGGAAATCGCGCCCGTCATGAAGCGCTCGCCAGACCTCCC
>PXAW01000032.1 GCA_003567055.1 Hyphomicrobiales bacterium | reverse complement strand
CCTGTTCTTCTCGGCGCCCTGATCCGCCACGCCATCACCCTGCTACCGCATGCCGAAGCTGTCGCGCGCGGTGATCAACCAGGGCGCGTGGTCGATAATTGGCGCGGTCTGTTTTTCAAACGCAAGGCCGCTGCGAAAGCGCAGCTGGAAACCTGGGACCCGATGAGACTGCGCGCCGCAATCGAAAGGCTGCAGGGAGCCGTCCTCGAGACGCGACGCAATGCCGAGCTGACGGATGTTCTGACCTCGCGGGCCGTCCTCGACATCGCCCGTGCGGCCCGCAGCAAACGCCGCTGAACCGGCCCGTCAGCCTCCCGCAGCGGCGCGAGCGGAATCCCGGAGACGGCGGCAAAGCTGATCGAGCTGATCAAGCGAACCGTAGCGGATGCGCAATTCCCCGCCACTGCCCTTGTGATCGATGTTCACTGACAGACCCAGCACATCTTCGAGTGCCTGCTCCAATGCCCGCGTATCAGGATCCTTCTCGGCACTCTTGCGCTTGCGCGGGCGCCGTGCCGCGTCGTCACCTTCCTGGGCGAGGCGCTCGACGTCACGAACATTCATCCCCTGATCGCGGATGCGGCGGGCAACGGCCTCGGGATTCTCGATACCCAGAAGCGCCCGCCCGTGCCCGGCGCTGAGCTCGCCGTCCTCCAGCATCACCCGGACAGTATCGGGCAGCTTCAGAAGCCGCATCGTATTGGCGACATGGCTGCGGCTCTTGCCGATCACGGTGGCGAGATCCGTCTGCGAATAGGCGAATTCATCCATCAGGCGCTGGTAGCCGGCCGCCTCCTCGATCGGATTGAGATCCGCGCGCTGCACGTTCTCGACAATGGCGAATTCCAGCGAGGTGCGGTCATCCGCCTCGACGATGACGATCGGCACATCGTGCAGGCCGGCGCGCTGCGCCGCGCGCCAGCGCCGCTCGCCAGCGATGATCTCGAAAGCATCAGCCAGATTCGGCAGGGCCCGCACGACGATGGGCTGAATGACGCCGCGCTCGCGGATGGAATTTGCGAGATCAGCCAGATCGTCATCCGAGAAGCTCTTGCGCGGATTGCGCGGATTCGGCTTCAGGAACTCGACCGGAACCCGTTTCTGGCCGCGACCGCGATCCGTCACATTATCCTCTTCGCCCACATCGCCGATCAGCGCTGCGAGGCCGCGCCCCAGACGCGCTCTTTGACCGTCTTCCGCCATGATCCAACCTCTCCTCAGACTTCCGGCCCGCCGCTCCGGATGCGTATATCGACCGATGTGCCGCGCTGCGGCTGCAATGTTCCCGCAGCCGCTCCCCGCCTCTGGAAAACCGTTACGCTGCCTTCAGGCCGCGCTCCCGCTGTATCACTTCCGATGCCAGCCGCAGATAGGCTTGCGACCCGGCGCATTTGAGATCGTAGAGCAGAACCGGTTTGCCGTGCGACGGCGCCTCCGAGACCCTGACATTACGCGGAATCATCGTCTCGAAGACCTTCGACCCCATGAATTCCCGCACATCCGAGACCACCTGGCCGGAGAGATTGTTGCGTGGATCATACATGGTGAGCACCACGCCATGGATCTCCAGCCGGGGATTGATCGCGTGCTTGACCTGATCCACCGTCCGGATCAGCTGGCTCAGACCTTCCAGCGCGAAAAACTCGCATTGCAACGGCACAAGGACCGCATCGGCTGCGGCGAGCGCGTTGATGGTGAGCAGGTTGAGCGAGGGCGGGCAGTCGATCAGGATGTAGGTGAACGGCTCCGCCCGCAGATGATCACCGAGCGCCAGCCCTTCGATGGCGAGGCGCAGGCGATGCGCGCGGTTGCGTTCCTGCGAGATCTCCAGCTCGAGGCCGAGGAGGTCGAGCGTCGAGGGCGCGACATGCAGCCCCGGAACCGCTGTTTCCATCACCGCACTGCGCAGATCCTGCTCCCCGGAGAGCACGTGATAGGTAGAGACGTTGCGCATCTTGTGCGCGATACCGAGGCCCGTCGAAGCATTGCCCTGGGGGTCGAGATCGAGAATCAGCACCTTCTCGCCGATTGCGGCCAGGGCCGTGCCGAGATTGATCGCCGTCGTGGTCTTGCCGACTCCGCCCTTTTGATTCGCCAGGGCGAGAATACGCGGACGCGCGGTGCGGCCCGGCTCCGCCGGGTCCGGCGCCTCCCGGGCGGCATCGTGCAATTCGCGGTCGAGAATATCGGTGGTCATGCTGCGGATCCCGATCGTGTCAGGCCGGGCTCAGCTCCGTGATGCGCAGGATACGCCCACGCGGGTCGCTGATGCTCGGCGAAATCTCATTGTTGAATCTCCAGTATTTGGATGATTCCGTCAATTCGATCTCGACCCGGTCACCCTTGGGAAACAACCCGATGACACCAGTTTTCAACAGGGGAGATGTCCAATCCAGCAATTTCGGCAGTGGCGCAAGCGCGCGCGCCGTCACCACATCGACCGCACCGGCGAAACCGGCAATCACATCTTCGATTCGCGCATTGTGCACCCGCACCGGCGCGCCCGTGAGACGTGCAACATGGCGGATGAAGGCGCATTTGCGCGCGTTGCTCTCGACGCAATGGACCATGGCGGATTCAGCGCCGGGCCCTTCGGGCTCATGTTTGAGCATGATGGCGAGGACGAGGCCCGGTAATCCGGCGCCGGAGCCCAGATCGAGCCAGCGCCGTGCCTCCGGAGCAAGAGCCCGCAATTGCATGGAATCAGCGATATGTCGCGTCCAGACGTCATCGAGGGTCTTGCCGCCGACAAGGTTCTTCGCGTTCTGCCAGCTCTGCAATTCGCTGACCAGCGTGATCAGGTCGTCCAGTGTTTCACGTGAAACAGCCCGGGCGATGGAATCCGGAATCGACGGTATTGCCCCCGTTGGCCGGCTCATTCCGCAGCATCCCGCGCCACCCGCTGCCGGCGCGCATGGCCGGCGAGCAGCGTGATCGCCGCCGGCGTCATACCTTCCATCCGGGCCGCCTGCCCCAGCGTATGCGGCCGTACCGCTTTCAGCTTCGTCCGGAGTTCGTTGGACAGGCCGGGCAGTCCGTCGAAATCGAGATCGGCATCGAGCAAGATCCCCTCGTCACGGCGATGCGCAGCAATATCGGCGGCCTGGCGATCGAGATAGACCGCATAGGTCGCATCCGTTTCCAGCCGCGACGCGACAGATGCCGGCACCGCCGCCAGGGCCGGCCAGATCGCGGCCAGCCGCGCCCAGTCGATATCCGGATAGGAGAGCAGCTGAAACGCATCGCGACGTACACCGTCGCGGTTCAGCGTCAACCC
The DNA here is from genome assembly GCA_003567055.1 of Hyphomicrobiales bacterium. Taxonomy (GTDB): domain Bacteria; phylum Pseudomonadota; class Alphaproteobacteria; order Rhizobiales; family Beijerinckiaceae; genus Saliniramus. Next base: position 4,075 of record PXAW01000032.1, on the reverse strand, counting down.
GGCCCGCGCCGCCTCGTTGGGCGTCAGACTATGCGCGGCGAGAAGCGCGCGGGCGCCGGCCAAGGCATCCTGGCGCGCACGGAAATGCGCCGCGCGGCGCTCACCGACGCAGCCGATTTCCAGGCCGCGTGCAGTCAGCCGCTCATCGGCATTGTCGATGCGCAGGCTCAGACGATATTCGGAGCGCGACGTGAACATGCGATAGGGTTCGCTGACGCCGCGCGTCACCAGATCGTCGATCAGGACCCCGATATAGGATTCGGCCCGATCGAAGATCACACCGGCGCTGCCACCGGCACGACGCGCCGCGTTGAGCCCGGCCACGAGCCCCTGTGCCGCGGCTTCCTCATAGCCGGTCGTCCCGTTGATCTGGCCGGCGAGGAACAGCCCGGCAATGGCCCGGCTCTCCAGGGTCGGGCCGAGATTGCGCGGATCGACGTAATCATATTCGATCGCATAGCCCGGCTTGAGCATCACGGCGCGTTCGAGACCGGGGATCCCCTGCAGGATGCCCGCTTGGACCTCTTCCGGGAGCGATGTCGAAATGCCGTTGGGATAGACGGTGGTGTCGTCGAGGCCCTCCGGTTCGAGGAAGATCTGATGCGCCGAGCGGTCGGCAAAGCGCACCACCTTGTCCTCGATCGAGGGGCAATAGCGCGGCCCCGTTCCGGAAATGTCGCCGGAATACATCGGGGCGCGATGCAGATTGGCGCGGATCAGGTCATGCGCCTGCATCGTGGTCCGGGTGATGCCGCAGGAGACCTGTGGCGTGGTAATCCGCTCGGTGAGATCCGAAAACGGCACCGGATCATCATCCGCCTCCTGAATATCGACCCCGGCCCAGTCGATACTGCGCCCGTCGAGACGCGGCGGGGTTCCCGTCTTGAGGCGCCCCAGATCGAAGCCGAACCGATCCAGCGTGGCAGAGAGGCCGAGCGCCGGCGCCTCACCGGCCCGACCGGCGGGAATCTTGCGCTCGCCGATATGGATCAGGCCGCGCAGAAAGGTCCCGGTGGTGATGACGACGGCGCCGGCGCGCAACTGCCGCCCATCGGCGAGCTTCAGGGCTGCGACGCGACCATCCCGGACATCGATATCGTCGGCCTCGCCTTCGATCACGGTCAGGCCCGGTGTCGCGGCGATCTCCGCCTGCATGGCGCGGGCATAGAGCTTGCGATCGGCCTGGCTGCGTGGCCCGCGCACCGCCGGGCCCTTGCGGCGATTGAGCAGGCGGAACTGGATGCCGGCCTGATCGGCGATACGCCCCATCAACCCGTCCAGCGCATCGATCTCGCGCACGAGATGCCCCTTGCCGAGACCGCCGATCGCCGGATTGCACGACATTGCCCCGATCGTGTCGCGGCGATGGGTGACGAGCGCGGTGCGAGCGCCGAGCCTGGCGGCAGAAGCCGCCGCTTCCGTACCGGCATGGCCACCCCCCACGACAATGACGTCATAATCCATGGTCGAGATCCGCTCTGTCTTGCTCTGGCTCACGGGAACGCCCTGTGGATACAGGAAAACGCCCCGATTTCAAAGGGTTTCCGCATTCAAGAACGCGGATCCGATCAAAAGCGCAGAACCCGCAACAGCCGGGCCACGTCGAGGAGCGCAACCAGCGCCGAAGCGATATAGGTGTAAGCCGCCGCGCGCAGAACCGACCGCGCCGCCGGGAGATCGCGCTGCTTCAGATAGCCACCTTTTTCGAGGATGGGCAGGGCACGGTTGAAGCTCGCATCCATCTCGACGGGAAGGGTGAGAATATGGATCAGCACCCGCGAGCCGAGCAGGGCCACGACCACGCCGATCTGCAGGAGGATCAGCACGGGTGATTTCACCAGGATCGCCACGAGCGGCGCGAGCGCGAGAATGATCGCGGCGGCGACTTCGATCGAGCGCACCGAACCGGCGAGCCGCACGCGCGTCGTCAGGAGCGTATTGCCGTCGGCATGCTGCATGGCATGCGAGGCCTCATGCGCCGCGACGGCCACCGCAGTCACCGAGCGCCCGTCGTAATTGTCCGGCGAGAGCCGCACCACCCGCTCGATCGGATCGTAATGATCGGCGCCCGGCTGGGCGAGCTCGACACCCACCTCGCGCAGGCCGGCGAGATCGAGCAGATGCCGGGCGAGTTCGCCCCCGGTTCCGGGAAAATCCTCGCGCTCGCCGGCATGTTTGCGCATGGCCGCGCGCACCCACCATTGCGGCAGGAAGACGAGCGCCAGGAAGGTGGCTGCGAGAATGAACAGGATCAGCGGCATGGTCCTCCATAGATAGGTTACGGGGAGGCGAAAGCGAAGGCCATGTCGACGCCGGGAATGGCGGAAAAACGCCGCAGGGACGCACGAAGTGCCGGCTGGCGGCTTTCCTTCGGACCCCGGTTTCACATATACCGGGGCAGCGGCGAATACCGGGGCAGCGGCAACAAGCGCATCGGAACCGGCGAGGGCACAGGCAATGGGTGGTGAGATCAAGATCTGCGGTTTGCGCGATGCGCCGGCGCTCGATGCCGCGCTCGATGCCGGCGCGGATCTGGTCGGCTTCGTGCAATTCCCCAGGAGCCCCCGCCATATCGCACTCGACATGGCAAGGCCGCTGTCGCAACGCGCTGCCGGGAAAGCGCTGCGGGTCGCCCTCGCCGTCGATCCCGATGACGCGGCGCTGGAGGCGATCCTCGCCGCCATCGATCCCGAGATCCTGCAATTGCACGGGCGCGAGAGCCCGCAGCGTGTCGCCGCGATCAGAGATCGCTTCGGCGTCGAGGTGATGAAGGCCATCGGCATTGCCGATGCGGCTGATCTGGCGCAGATCGGCGCTTACCGCGCCTGTTGTGATCGCATCCTCGTCGATGCCAAGCCACCGGCGAGCCCCGATGCCCTGCCCGGCGGCAACGGCCTCACCTTCGACTGGCGGCTGATCGCCGGGCTCGAGGACAGGGCCGGTCTGATGTTGTCAGGCGGCCTGAATCCGGCCAATGTCGGCGACGCGATCGCCCTGACCGGGGTGGATGCGGTGGATGTCTCCTCGGGCGTGGAGCGCGCGCCCGGCGAGAAGGACCCGCAAAGGATTACACAATTCATCGAGGCCGCCCGCGCGGCCTTCCGGCAGCGCGCGGCGCCGTCGGCGAACGAGAAGGCGAAATCGGCGTGAACGCACCGCAAACCCCCAATTCCTTCCGCAACGGCCCGGACGAGACCGGCCATTTCGGACGTTTCGGCGGACGTTTCGTCGCCGAGACGCTGATGCCCAACATCCTCGAACTGCAGGAAGCCTATGAGGCGGCCAAGGTCGATCCGGCTTTCGCACTGGAAATGGAGGGCTATCTCAAGCATTATGTCGGGCGCCCCAGCCCGCTCTATTACGCCGAGCGCTTCACCGAACATCTGCGGGCGAAGGCGAAGGCGGCGGGCAAGAGCGGCGGCGCCAAGGTCTATCTCAAGCGCGACGAGCTCAACCATACCGGTGCGCACAAGGTCAACAACGTGCTCGGCCAGATCCTGCTGGCCATGCGCATGGGCAAGAAGCGCATCATCGCCGAGACCGGCGCCGGTCAGCATGGCGTCGCGACGGCGACCTTGTGTGCGCGGTTCGGGCTCGATTGCGTCGTCTATATGGGCGCCGTCGATGTGGAGCGGCAAAAGCCCAACGTGTTTCGCATGAACATGCTCGGCGCCGAGGTGGTGCCGGTGCAATCGGGTTCGAAGACGCTCAAGGACGCGATGAACGAGGCCCTGCGCGACTGGGTCACCAATGTCGACACCACCTTCTACTGCATCGGCACGGTGGCGGGCCCGCATCCCTATCCCGCCATGGTGCGCGATTTCCAGGCGGTGATCGGCACCGAGGCGAAGGCGCAGATGCTCGAAGCCGAGGGGCGCCTGCCCGATTCGCTGATCGCCGCGATCGGCGGCGGCTCCAACGCGATCGGCCTGTTCCACCCCTTCCTCGATGACGCCTCCGTCGAGATCTACGGCGTCGAGGCGGCGGGGCACGGGGTTGAGAGCGGCGAGCATGCCGCCTCGCTGTCCGGCGGCAAGCCGGGCGTGCTGCATGGCAACCGCACCTATCTCCTGAT
>PXAW01000111.1 GCA_003567055.1 Hyphomicrobiales bacterium | reverse complement strand
GCGCCTCTCCATCGGTATCGAGGACGTGGCCGACCTGATCGGCGATCTCGATCAGGCGCTTGCGGGGTAAGGTAGTCCAGCCGACCCGCCCGGCGGTTCGACAAGAGCTGCCGGGCGGTTTCGGAAGCTGAGGTCGTGCGGCGCCGATGCGAGGCCGAATCCCGGCGGATCGGCGTGCGATGCTGTTCAGGGTGTCCTGTTGCGCAAGGTCACCCAAGCCGCGAAGGCGCGCCGATCTTTGATCGGCTCGGCAAAGAACGCTGTGATCGCTGCCTCTGCGGTGTCGATCGCGGTCGTGACGTCGGAACGTGTGAACCGTGCATGCGGATCGTAGTCCGCCCTGTGCCGTTCGATCTGCAGATCCACGAAATGATTGGCGAAATCCTCGATATCGCGTGGAAATCGGCTCATCACCTGACGGTTGAGGCACTGGCTCTTGGCGAAACCGTGTTCGATCGCGCGGTAGGCCTGAACCCAAGCCGGCTTGCTTCGGTCCGCGCTGGCGGTGCCGATCAGGCAATCTGCGCAGTTCCTGCACATCGCATGGAACATGGCGTAATAGGCTGTGCTGAGGGCGCGCTTGAGATCGGACTGGCGTGGCTTTCGGGCCGTTGGCTGATTCGCCGATGCTCTCGCCGTAGCGATCAGGTCACGCGGCTGCACCATGGTGCTCCGCAAGCGATTTGAACGAGAAGACCGGAAAACGGGGCTCGCCGAGATCCTCCAGCGGTTCCCTGAGGAGGCGGCTCAGCGACTTCACCTTTTGCGGATCAAGTCGCCCATGGGCGTCATCGAAGACGATTTCGACCCGCAGGAACGCAACACCGTCATGGTCGATCTCATCCGTGACGAGCAGGCTCGCGACGACCGCGTCCCCCAACTCACGCCGGATGACGCTTTCGACGACCTCTCTCACCGGTTCGGCAATGGCATTCATGTCAAATTGCTCTCATCGATTATGCCGGTAACCGGGCAACCTCCCGTGCAGGTTAGCACGGCAGGGTGGCATGACAAGCCCGCGCCCCCCTCACAACACCTCCAGCAACGCCACTGCTGCGGCCTCGCCGCTGTCGAAGGCGGCTTCGATGCGGGGGCCGAGGCACCAGTCGCCGCAGGCGGCGAGGCGGCGGGCGGGGTCGATGATGCAGGGTTCGCCGAGGGGATCGGTGACCTGGGCGTAGCGCCAGCGATGCACGTCGCCGTGGATCGGCTCGTCCATGATGCCGGTGATGCCGACATGGCGGGCATAGAGCTGGCCGATCACATCCTGCATATCGGCGTCGAGATGCGCGCGCGACCAGTCGGGCGTGGCGTGGATCACGATGCAGTGCATGTCGGATTCGCCGCGCGGCAGGGGCCGATCGGGCTTGCTGCTGTTATCGGCGATCCAGGCGATGGTCTCGTCCTCGATCGCCATGAAGGCGGGCAGGTCGAGGGGCTCGGGATAGCCGAGCATCAGGGTCAGGCAGGGGGCGTAGCGCGCAGGCACGAGCGCGGGCGGGTTCCAGTCGGCGGTTGCCGCGAGCGTCTGCGCCTGGGCTGCAGGAATGGCGATCAGAACCGCGTCGAACAACATGTCAGGCGCGCCCTCCGCCTCGACCCGCCAGCTCGCGCCCTCGTTGCGCAGGGCGGTGACCGGGTTGCCGGTATGGACGGGCAGATCGCCGATCAGCGCCTTGACCGGCGCGTTCATCGCCGGTGTGCCGACATAGCGCGGATGCCTGTCCTCGCCCGCCTCACCGGTATCCCAGACGGCGACGAGCCCCGCTTCCTGCCAGCTCTGGACAGAAGCGGCGAAGCGCGGGTTGCGGGCGCGGAAGAACTGGGCGCCGTGATCGAATACGCCCCCGTCGAGGCGTCGCGTCGCCATCCGCCCGCCGGCGCCCCGGCTCTTCTCGAACAGGGTCACGGCGAGCCCGGCATCGGCCAGGCGCCGTGCAGCGGCGGCTCCCGACATTCCGGCCCCGATGATCGCGACATGCGCACGGCTTTGCATACTCTGTCTCCCGGATGATCGAAGGCGGGGCCGGGGCGGCGTACCTGCGACCGTTTGTACCTGTTTTCACGCAATCTGCGCGCAAGCTTGATGCGTATGATGGATAGCAAGGGGAGAAGAACGATGCAAAGACGTCATGCTCATGAATACCGGTCGCTGGCCCGCTACATGGTGAAGCAGGCCCGTATGCTCAGGCAGATGGGTCTTGCCGCAAAGGCCGCTGCGCTCGTCGAGCGCGCGCTCGCTTATCACCGCCTCGGCTGGTCGCTGCAGGGGCGTGAGCCGGCCTTGCAGCCGGTGCGGGTGCGCAGCCGGCGCTGAACACCTCCGGCTTACCGATCGGCAAGGCGCGGGCGCACGTCGCCCTTTGCCGCGTCGGTCACATCGGCGACCAGCGGGCAGGCAAGCAGTCGCGCCGGATCGACCGGGCCGGGAAGCCGCAGGCGCCCCGGCGGAACGGGCTCGAAGCCGAATCGTCGATAATAGGCGGCATCGCCGACGAGCAGAACCAGACGCTCGCCCCGTGTGCGTGCCTCTTCCAGCGCATGGCGAACCAGCGCGCCGCCGATGCCGCGTTCCTTGAATGCGGGCTCGACCGTCAGCGGACCGAGGACCAGCGCCGGGACGTTCCCAGCCCAGACGGGGCTGAGGCGTATGGAGCCCACGAGCAGGGTTCCGACATGCGCGGCGAATGACAGCGAAAGATCGTGATCGACACCTTCGCGCAGACGGAATGCGGTGCGTGCGAAGCGGCCCGGCCCGAAGGCCCGGGCGTGAAGCCGTTCGATCGTGGCGTGGTCGCCCGGATGCTCGGGGCGGATGGTCAGCGTCAGCTCGGTCATGGTCCCGTCAGTCGCAATTGCCCGTCGACGCTGCGCCTCCGGGAGCCGAAACCAACGCGACGAAGAGGCGCATAGCAGCCGCTTCCACATGGCGCAACTTCCGCACCCTTACGGCGCCGCCATCACCATTCGGCAGCCGGTGCACGCGCTTCCCGCCATTCGCTTATCCGCCGCAACGTCGCCGGCGATGTGCCTTCCGGCAATGCGTCGAGGTCGAAGAAACCGCGCTCGGCAATCTCGAAGCGCGGGCGCGGCGTGTCGAGATGCGTGATCGCAGCTGCATGATAAAGCGCCACATGATCGCGGCGCGAGGCGGCGCGATTGTGATACAGGCCGAGCAGCGTCGGCGTGCCGGCAAGCCCGATCGCGGCTTCCTCGCGGAGTTCCCGTTCGAGCGCCGTGAGCATCGTTTCGCCGGGTTCGACGCCGCCGCCGGGCAACAGCCAGCCCGGCGTATAGGTGTGGCGGACGAGGCAGATGCGGCCTTTTTCATCTGTGGCGATAGCGCGCACGCCGAGCGTCATGCCGCGCGTCAGACGCCAGAACAGATGCAGAGGGGCGCGCAGGAAAGGGTTCAAGGCCGAACGGCTCCATTCCGGCATCGGGGCGCGGCGAAGATGCCGCGAAACGTCGTCACGAAAAATGCACGCTTGCGTACGAAAAGCAAAGCCGCATCCGCCCTTCGCGCTTGACCTCGCGGGCCGGGCGCGCGAACTCTGCAAGGATCACGGTTATATAGGACAATATGTTTCGCATCGCACATCTGACCGATCCGCATGTCGGCCCGCTGCCCCGTCCGCGCCTGCGCGAATTGATGGGCAAGCGGCTGACCGGTTTCATCAACTGGCATCGCGGGCGCGACCGCGCGCACGATATGGAACTCCTCGCCGCGCTCGTGCAGGATATCCGCAATCAGCAGCCGGACCACATCGCCTGTACGGGCGATGTCGCCAATATCGGGCTGCCCCAGGAATGGGATACCGCGCGCGAATTCCTTCAAAGCCTCGGTGAGCCCGATACGGTGAGCTTCGTGCCGGGCAATCACGACGCCTATATCGAGGGTGCGCTGGCGGGCATGCTCGCCGTCTGTGGCCCCTGGACGCGCGATGATTCGGGTGATGAAGGCGTGTTCCCCTATGTGCGCCGGCGCGATCATGTGGCGCTGGTCGGCCTGTCCTCGGCGATCCCGACAGCGCCCTTCGTCGCCAGTGGTCGCATGGGGCAGACGCAGCTCGATGCCGCCGAGAAGCTGCTCGACGGGCTGGCCGAGGAGGGGCTGTGCCGCGTGGTGATGATCCACCATCCCCCGCATGTGGCCGGCGCCTCGGCCGGGCGCAATCTTACTGATTCGCGTAAATTCGAGGAGATGATCGCCCGCACCGGCGCGGATCTCGTCCTGCACGGGCATAACCATATCGGGACCGTCGCCACGATTTCCGGACCGGACGGGCGCGTGCCCGTGGTCGGGGGACCCTCGGCCTCGTCGCGCGGCGGCACCATCGCGCATCGCGCGGCCTATTATCTCTTCGACATCGCTCTTGCCGATTACGGCTTCACCATCAAGGCGCAGATGCGCGGATTGAAGCCGGATGGCAGCATCGGATTTCTCGAAAACGTCTCGCTGGCGCGCAAGAGCGGCGGCTTGCGGGAATCGCTCAAGCGCGGGAAACACGCGCGTCAATGAAGGCAAGCAGGGGAGGGGGCGATGAAGGACGATCTTCCGGATGCCGCGCAGCGTGTCGCGGCGGCTGCTGACGAACTCGGTCTGGCGATCACCGTGATGCTGATGCCGGATTCCACGCGCACCGCAGAGGAGGCGGCTGCCGCCTGCGGTTGCAGCGTCGGCCAGATCGTGAAATCGCTGGTCTTTACGGGTGCGCAGAGCGGGCGCGAGGTGCTGCTGCTCGTCAGCGGCGACAACCGCGTCGACGAGGCGGGCGTCGCGGCGCATCTGGGTGAGGGGCTGGAACGGCCGCGCGGGGCGCATGTGCGCAAGGTGACCGGCTTTGCCATTGGCGGAATCCCGCCCTTCGGTCATGCGGCAAGGCTCGCGACCTATATCGACCAAGACCTGCTCGCGCATGACGTGGTCTGGGCAGCGGCAGGCACGCCGAACGCTGTGTTCTCAGTCGATCCGAAAGCGCTTCAGGCCGCAACCGGCGCGCAGGTGATAAGCGTGACGGGCTGAGGCCGATCACGAACCCGCCCAGCCGACGATCTCGATCAGAGCCTGCGACAGCGCCTCGTCGAGGGCGCGCACGGCGTCGGGTCCGGTGACGGCCCTGACGGGTGCGCTCGTGCGGAAAATGCGGGCGCGGGCGATGCGGCCATCCGATTCGCGCGTGGCGCGCAGGGAAAGCTCGACCACGGCCTCGCCGCGCGCAGTGTCGATCTCGAAACGGCGGATCTCGGTATTGATCTGGAAATCGGGACTGACGCGGTCACCCGGGCGGCTGACGGCGCCGATGCGCGAGGTGTTCTCGAAGGTCGCCACCATCCGCGACTGGACGAGGGCGGGCAGCTGATCGGCCCATTGCGTGCCGGGCAGGTAGCTCAGAGAGCCGCCTGTATCGCGGACCACGATGCGCTCGCTGTCGAGGATCTGGATGGCCGAAGGCTCGGCGATCAGCAGCAGGCCGGGCAGGTTGCGCGCGGCCTCGATGCGCTCTTCCGGCGCGCTGAGGGTGAAGACGGTCAGCGCCGGCGCGGCACCGCATGCGGCGACGAGGCCGGACAGGGCGATGGTCGCGAGCGCGTTGCGCAAGCCGCGGCGCCCGAAGCTGATCGCGCCCGGCCCGCGCGCCCGTATTTCCGAGGTTCTGTCCGACACTGCTCTCACGCCCCCGTTACATTGTTCCTCAGCACCTTGCCCGCGAAACCTCATGGAAAATCTCAACATCATGCTAGCGCCGCGCGCCGCCATATTCCGGCACGCTCGACTGGCCGCCGAAGATGATCTGCTGCGGGTTGCGCTCGATCGCCCGCACCGCGCGGCTGATATCCTGCAGCGTCCGCCGCCCGTCATCGGCGAGCGCGCGGTATTCCTGCAGGCCCGGCCCGGTGAAGCGGTTGATCCCTGCGGTGATCTCGGCCGTGCGCGCATCGAGATTGTCGGCCAGCGTGCGGATTGCGACGGCGGCCTCGCGGATGTCGTCGAACAGCCCCTCACCAGCTTCGTCCTCGGCGGTGCCGAGGAAGCTCTGCGCCGCCTCCAGCACACCGTCGATGCGATCAGCGGATTCGTTCAGCTTCTCCGAAATCGAGACCGCGTTCGAGATGATCTGGTCGGCATCGGCGCTGCGGTCGCCGAGAACCTGGGCGAAACGCTCGACATTTTCGAGCGTGCCGCTGAGCTGCTGCGGATCGATCGCCTGGGTCAGGCCGGCGAGATCCTGCATCACCGTTTCGAGATTGCCGCGATTCTCGGCGAGCGTTCCGGAGAAGGCGGAGACATTCGCCAGCGTCTCGCGCAGCACCTCGCGATCAATCGCGGCGACAAGCCCGTTGATCTCGTCGAGGGCGCTGTCGACCCGCGCACGCGTAGCGCCGAGATCGTCGGTGAGCGTGGCGACATTGTCGATGATGCGATCCGTATCCGCGCTGCGGGCGCTCAGCACGGAGGTGAAGCTTTCGGCATCTGCCACGATACGACTCAGGCGGTCCGGGTAGAGCGCGCCGGCGATGCGGGTCGCGTCCTGGATGATCGCATCGAAATTCGCGCGATTATCGGCGAGCGTGCCACTGAATTCCCGGATATTGGCCAGCGTCTGCGTCACATCCTCACGATCCACGGCATCGAGGAGACTGGTGACCTGTGCGACCGCGCCGTCGATCTGCGAAGCCGTGGTGTTGAGATTTTCGGTCAGCGTCGCGGCATTGGCGATGACCTGCGAGACCTGATCGTTGTTGTCTGCCAGCATCTGCGAGAAACTCTCGACATTGCTGATGGTGGCGTTGATCCGCTCGGCATCGATTGCCTCGATGCCGGCGGCGACGGCATCGAGCGTCTGGTCGAACTTGATCGAGGTCTGGTTCAGGCGATCGGCCATCGAACTCGCATCGGCGAAGATCGTGTCGATCTGGTCGCGGCTGTCGGCCAGCGTCTTGGTGAATTCCTCGACGTTGCGCACCGTCTGCGCCACCACCTCCGGGTCGACGGCGGAGACGATGGCATTGGTGGAGCGTGAGAGCTCATCCAGCGAATCGGCGAGCGGGCCGACACGTTCCGCCGCCTGCCCGACCTGATCGAGGAAATGGTCGATACCCGGCGCATTGTCGCTGAGCGCCTGGGAGAACGCCTCGATATTGCTGATGGTCGCGGTGACCGTCTGCTGGTTGTCGTCGACGAGTCTGTTGATCCGCTCGAGCGTATCGGCGGCCTGGCGCGCAATATCGCGGCCCGACTGGATCAGATCCTGGAAATCGGATCGCTCGGCGGTGATCACCGGCGGAGGCTGGTCGGGAGCGGATGTCAGGCGGGCTGCGTCAGGCGTCCCGCCCGTCAGCGAGATATTCGCGATCCCCGTGAGGCCCTGATATTCGAGCT
>PXAW01000196.1 GCA_003567055.1 Hyphomicrobiales bacterium | reverse complement strand
AATAGCGCAGGATCTGCTGGCGGGTATCGGGCTGGTCGAGCGGTATCATCACCTCGTCGAAGGCAATGCCGTGATGACGCATCAGGATCCAGGGTCGCAGCGACCAGGAGGAATAGTTCTTGTTGGCAATGACGAGCGTCGGCATGAAGGGGCGCCCCTGCGGCTATGTGTATCTCGCGTAGCGGCGCGATGGGCCGCACACGCCTTATACACAACACTCGGCGAGGCCGCATCCCCCGTCATGCATGACGCCGGAACGCCGCCTCACCACATGTCGAGGGCGACGCGGGCCTCGTCCGACATCCGGCTCTGGTCCCAGGGCGGATCGAAGGTCATGTTGACCGTGACGCTCTGCACGCCCTGCACCCCGGCCACGGCATTCTCCACCCAGCCCGGCATCTCGCCGGCGACGGGGCAGCCCGGCGCGGTGAGCGTCATGTCGATGGCGACATTGCGGTCATCGTCGATCTCGACGCGGTAGATCAGGCCGAGCTCGTAGATATCGGAGGGGATCTCCGGGTCGTAGACCGACTTCAGCGCCATCACGATATCATCGGTCAGGCGATCAATCTCCTCCGGCGGCAGGCCGGATTTCGCGTCGATCGAGGGGGCATTCGGTTCCGGATTGTCGGTGCTCATGGTTCTCAAGCCTCTCAGGCGAACATGGTTTCCGCCTTGCGCAGGGCGTCGACGAGTTTATCGACCTCCTCGCGCGTGTTGTACAGGGCAAACGAAGCGCGGCAGGTGGATGTCACGCCGAAGCGGCTCAGGAGCGGCATGGCGCAATGGGTGCCCGCGCGCACGGCCACGCCGTAGCGATCGATCACGGTGGCGACGTCATGGGCATGCGCGCCCTTCATCTCGAAGGAGAGGATCGCGCCCTTCTCCTTCGCCTGGCCGATGATCTTGAGCGAATTCATCTCGCGCAGGCGCTCATGCGCATAATCGCGCAGCATGTTCTCGTGGGCGACGATATTGTCGCGCCCGATATCCATCATGAAGCGCAAAGCCGTGCCGAGCGCGATCGCCTCGATGATCGCCGGTGTCCCGGCCTCGAAGCGGTGCGGGGGCGTGTTGTAGGTGACCGTCTCCGTCGTCACCTCGGAGATCATCTCGCCGCCGCCCTCGAAGGGGCCGAGCTTGTCGAGCCAGGCCTTCTTGCCGTAGAGCACGCCGATCCCCGTCGGCCCATAGACCTTGTGGCCGGTGAAGACGAAGAAATCGGCATCCAGCGCGCGCACATCCACATGCATGTGCACCGCGCTCTGCGCCCCGTCGACCAGCACCGGCACGCCGCGCGCATGGGCCGCATCGATGATCTGCCGCATCGGGGTGATGGTGCCCAGCGCATTCGACATCTGGGTGATCGCGACCATCTTGGTGCGCGGCGAGAACAGCTTCTCGAATTCCTCGAACAGGAAATTCCCGTCATCATCCACCGGCGCCCATTTGATCACGGCGCCCTTGCGCTCGCGCAGGAAATGCCAGGGCACGATGTTGGAATGGTGCTCCATGATCGAGAGGATGATCTCGTCCCCCTCCCCGATCGCCTCGGGGCCCTCCATCTGGCCGAACGCGTTGGCGACGAGGTTGTAGGCCGCCGTGGCGTTGCGGGTGAAGACGATCTCGTCCACCGATTCGGCGTTGAGGAATTCCCGGCAGGTCTCGCGCGCCTCCTCGAAGCCCTCCGTCGCGACATTGGCCATGTAATGCAGGCCGCGATGGACGTTGGCGTAGCCCGTCTCCATGGTCTGCACCATGCGGTCGATGACGGCGCGCGGCTTTTGCGCCGAGGCGGCATTGTCGAGATAGACCAGCGGCTTGCCGTAGACCTCCTGCGACAGGATCGGGAATTCCCGGCGGATCGCCTCGACATCGAAAGCCTGCGGGCTCTTGCTCACGTCCATCGCCTCATCCTTGCTGTCCGCCACCTGCACGGCGGCGGACCGTTTTGCTGCGCCCCGGCTCATCTGACAAGGCCGGGGCGCTTCCTGTGCTGTTTACGAACGAGCGGCCAGCCAGGTGCGTGCGACACTCAGAAGCGCCTCGCGCAGATCCTCATCCGTCTCGTCGACGGCTTCCTCGACGGCTTCACCGAGGAAGGATTCGATCAGGAGCGCCTCCGCCTCCGGGCGCGGAATGCCGCGCGCCATCAGGTAGAACAGCAGATCGTCGTCCAGCGCACCGCAGGTCGCACCATGGGCGCAGAGCACGTCATCGGCGAAGATTTCGAGCTCGGGCTTGTTGTTCATGGTGGCGCCATCGGAGAGCAGCACCGCCGAGGACATCATCTGCCCGTCGGTCTTCTGCGCCTCGCGCGCCACCGCGATCCGGCCCTGGAAGACGCCGGTGGCATTGCCGTCGATCGCCGTCTTGAACAACTCGCGGCTCTCGCAATGGGGCGCCACGTGGTTCACGAACAGAGTCGTATCGGCATGCTGCTTGCCCGTCAGCATGGTCGCGCCGCGCACCGCACCCTTCGTATGCTCACCGGCGAAGGTCATGTAGACCTGATGCCGCACAAGGCCCGGGCGGGCGACGATGTTGAGCGTATCAAACGCCACATGCGCACCCAGATGCGCCGTCAGCGTCGAGAGCGCCTGCGCGCCGGTGCCATGGCCGTCGATGCGGAAATGCGCGACCTGCGCCTCGTCACCGACCACCATCTCGACCATGTTGTTGGGCTGATGTGCCAGCGCGTCCGCGCTGTCATGGCTTTCCAGCAGCGTCACGGAGGCGCCCTTCTCGACCACGATGAGGCTGCGCGTCGCCGTCGCCACGGCGCTGTCGCCGGTGATGACGAAGCGCAGATGCAGCGGCATCGTGACCTTCGTGCCGGCCTTGACGCGGATCACCACGCCATCGGTCATGAAGGCGCTGTTGAGTGCCACGGCGATGTTGTCGCCGGCCTCGGGGATCGCGCCGAGATGCGCCAGATCAGCGTGGCCGGCAGCCAGCGCCTGCGACAGCGTCTCCAGCGTCACGCCCTCGGGCAGATCCGCGAGATCCGATGCGCTCGCCACGACATGGCCGTTGGCAATGGCGATACGTACCGCATCCACCCCGGAAAACCAGGGCGAGGCTTCGAGCGCCGCCTTGGCCGCGTCGTCCGACAGAGCCGGCGCCAGCGCTGCGGCTTCGCGCATCAGGTTGCGCAGATCGGTGTATTTCCACTCCTCCACGCGCCGATGCGGCAGCCCCGCCTCGGTGAAGCGGGCGAAGGCGGTTTCGCGGGTGCCCGCATCGCCGGGCAGCGTCGCCTTCACGCCGGCGAAATGCTCGGCGATGGCCGCCTCGACGGGCGTGTTGATCCTCTCGACATCAGCCATGATCACGCGGCCTCCTGAGCCTTGTAATCGGCATAGCCGTTGGCCTCGAGCTCGAGAGCGAGCTCCTTGCCGCCGGATTTCACGATCTTGCCGCCCGCCATCACGTGCACGCTGTCGGGCACGATGTAGTTGAGCAGGCGCTGGTAGTGGGTGATCACCAGGAAGGAGCGATCCGGCGAACGCAGGGCGTTGACGCCCTCCGCCGCGATGCGCAGCGCGTCGATGTCGAGGCCGGAATCGGTCTCGTCGAGAATGCAGAAGCGCGGCTCGAGCAGCGCCATCTGCAGGATCTCCATGCGCTTCTTCTCACCGCCGGAAAAGCCGACATTGAGGGCGCGCTTGAGCATGTCCTTGGGGATTTCGAGCTGCTGCGCGGCGGCGTTGACGCGCTTGATGAAATCCGGCGTGGTCAGCTCGGCCTCACCGCGGGACTTGCGCTGGGCGTTGAGCGCGGCCTTGAGGAAGGTCATCGTGGCGACGCCCGGGATCTCCAGCGGATACTGGAAAGCCAGGAAAACGCCGGCAGCGGCACGCTCGGAGGGCTCCATTTCCAGCACGTTCTGGCCGTCGAGAATGATCTCGCCGTCGAGCACCTCATACTCCTCCTTGCCGGCCACGACATAGGAGAGCGTCGACTTGCCCGAGCCGTTGGGGCCCATGATCGCGGCGATCTCGCCGTTGTTCACGGTGAGATCGAGCCCGTTGAGGATGCGGGTACCCTCGATTTCGACAACGAGGTTCTTGATTTCCAACATGGTCTTTCCGTCCTTCAGATCGTTGATGCGTCGGTGGCGCGCCCCTGGGCGCAGCCTTCAGCCGACGGAGCCTTCCAGCGAGATCGAGATCAGCTTCTGCGCCTCGACGGCGAATTCCATCGGGAGCTTCTGCAAGACGTCCTTGACGAAGCCGTTGACGATCAGCGCCACCGCTTCCTCCTCGTCGAGCCCGCGCTGCATGCAGTAGAACAGCTGGTCCTCGGAGATCTTGGAGGTGGTCGCCTCGTGCTCGAACACGGCGGAGGCGTTCTTGCTCTCGATATACGGCACCGTATGTGCGCCGCAATTGTTGCCGATCAGCAGGCTGTCGCAATTGGTGAAGTTGCGCGAGTTCGACGCCTTGCGATGCGCCGAGACGAGGCCGCGATAGGTATTCTCGGAGTGACCCGCCGAGATGCCCTTGGAGATGATCCGGCTGGTGGTGTTCTTGCCCAGATGGATCATCTTGGTGCCGGAATCGATCTGCTGGCGCCCGTTCGAGACGGCGATGGAGTAGAACTCGCCGCGCGAACCGTCACCGCGCAGGATGCAGGACGGGTATTTCCAGGTGATGGCGGAGCCGGTCTCGACCTGGGTCCAGGTGATGACCGAGTTCTTGCCCCGGCAGTCGCCGCGCTTGGTGACGAAGTTGTAGATCCCGCCCTTGCCCTGGGCATCGCCGGGATACCAGTTCTGCACGGTGGAATACTTGATCTCCGCCTCGTCGAGCGTCACGAGCTCGACCACGGCGGCGTGAAGCTGGTTCTCATCGCGCTGGGGTGCCGTGCAGCCTTCGAGATAGCTGACATAGGCGCCCTCGTCGGCAATGATCAGCGTGCGCTCGAACTGGCCGGTATTCTTCTCGTTGATGCGGAAATAGGTCGAGAGCTCCATCGGGCAGCGCACGCCCGGCGGCACGTAGACGAACGACCCGTCGGTGAAGACGGCGGAGTTCAGCGCGGCGTAGTAGTTGTCGCTCTTGGGCACGACGGTGCCGAGATATTTCTGCACCAGCTCGGGATATTCCCGCACGGCTTCCGAGATCGAGCAGAAGATCACGCCCGCCTCGGCCAGTTCCTTCTTGAAGGTCGTGGCGACGGAGACGGAATCGAACACGGCATCGACCGCGACCCGGTTCTCCGGGGCGATGCCGGCGAGCATTTCCTGCTCACGCAGCGGAATGCCGAGCTTCTCGTAGGTCTTGAGAATTTCGGGATCGACCTCGTCGAGCGACTTCGGCGCTTCGTTCGACTTCGGAGCGGCATAATAATAGATGTCGTTGAAGTCGATCTTGGGGTAGCTGACGCGCGCCCAGTCCGGCTCCTGCATGGTCAGCCAGCGACGATAGGCGTCGAGGCGCCATTCCAGCATCCATTCCGGCTCTTCCTTCTTGGCCGAAATGAAGCGGATGATGTCTTCGTTCAGGCCCTTGGGGGCCTTCTCCATCTCGATGATGGTCTCGAAGCCATACTTGTACTGATCGACGTCGATTTCCTTAACGCGATCGATCGTTTCCTGCACTGCAGGCATGTCACCCTCCTCTCACGGCTTCAAGGGCCGCGGACTGGCCGTTGAACAACCTGTCGACACGCGGCCTATGCCGCGCATTCCGAATTTTGGTTTCGATTCGAAAGTAGTCTCGCAAAGGCCGCTGTGAAGTGTGTCACCGCGTCTTTTTGCGTGTTCCAACCGAAACTCAGCCGCAACGCAGATTCCGACAGCGCGGGAGCAACCCCCATCGCTTCGAGAACATGCGAAGATTTCACCTTGCCCGAGGAGCAGGCGGAGCCCGAAGAGAGCGCCGCGCCGTTCAGATCGAGCGCGATCAGCGCCGTCTCGGCCCGCTTGCCGGGGACGGCGAAAAGAATGGTATTGGGCAGGCGCGGCGCAGCTTCACAGAAGATCACCGCATCCGGGCAGTTTTCGCGGATCGCCGCCTCGAAATCCGCCCGCAGATCCCGCAGCCGGGGCTCCTCTTCGCCGAGCGCTTCGCGCGCCACCCGCGCCGCCTCGCCGAAGGCCGCGATGCCCGCGACATTCTCCGTACCCGCGCGCCAGTTGCGCTCCTGCCCGCCGCCGCGCACCAGCCGGTCGAGCACATAGCCCTCGCCGGCGAGGACGAGCGCACCGACGCCCTGCGGACCTCCGAGCTTGTGGGCCGAGAGCGTCAGGGCGTCAACGCCCAGCGCATCGATATCGATCCCGATCTTGCCCGCCGCCTGCACTGCGTCGCAATGCATCAGCCCGCCCGCCGCGCGCACCAGCGATGCCGCCTCGGCGACCGGCTGGATCGCCCCGGTTTCGTTGTTGGCGAGCTGGATCGAGACCAGCACCGGCGTGCCGGCGAGATCGGCCAGCCGCGCCTCGAGCCAGCCGAGATCGACGAGACCGTCGGGGCGAAGCGGAATATGGTCCACGGCTTGCGGGTCGAAGCGATGCCCTTCGAGCACGCAGGGGTGCTCCCCGGCGCCGACGAGCAGCGTCTGCGCGGGCGCCCCGTCGGCGCGCCGGAAGCCCGGCGCCAGCACCAGATTGTTGGCCTCGGAGCCGGAACCCGTGAAGATGACGTTCTTCCCCCGCCCGCCGACCAGAGCCGCGACCCGGTCACGCGCCGTCTCGATGATCCCGCGCGCGGCGCGGCCCTCGCGATGCACGGAAGAGGCATTGCCGACATCGCCCAGAACGCGCACGAGCATATCCCGCGCCTGCGGCCGCATCGGGGCCGTGGCGTTGTAATCGAGATATGTGCGCGTGGTCGTGTTCATCCCGAGCCCATGGCCCTCTTGCTATCGCAGGCTGCGCAGAATGCGAAAAACGCGTTTCGCATCACGAAATTCTTGCATTTGCCCCCGCTTGCCATGCTAAAGACCGCCCACCACATAACGGTGACGCGATACGGGAGCGACCCCAGTTTGGAATCATTCTAACCGCTTAGAATAATTCTAAGGCGGATTTAGGGAGCCTCCCGGTCGGAAGTCAAGGCTTCGCAGGGCAATCCGGCAGTTTTTATACGCGCTTTTGCGTATGTCTCACGGGAAAGCGCTGACGAAAGTGTTTGGTGTAGCCACGGCGCGCGACGATGCGGCTGCGCTGCACGACGTTCAAAGAGGAATATGCATGCCTGAGGTGATCTTCGCCGGCCCCGCCGGTCGACTGGAGGGGCGATACCAGCCCGCCAAGAAGAAAAACGCACCGATCGCCATCGTGCTTCATCCACACCCGCAATTCGGCGGGACGATGAACAACCAGATCGTCTACAACCTGTTCTACGATTTCGTGGATCGCGGGTTTTCGGTCTTGCGCTTCAATTCGCGCGGCGTCGGGCGTTCGCAGGGTGCCTT